>JAZASQ010000021.1:0-21477 GCA_036343235.1 Lachnospiraceae bacterium | reverse complement strand
TGTATTGTCCGCAAAGATATTGTCAAAAGTTCTCCCGACTGTCCTCTCGGACTGAGTGAAGCCGGGCCGCTCAGCATTCGTCGAATCACAGCAGAGGGCAAGAACCCCCTTTTTCCCGATTTCGGCAAAGCGCTGCAGGTCGATCTGGTCCCCGAAGACGGGCGTGTAATCAACCTTGAAATCGCCGGTGTGAATGACCGTCCCGGCCGGGGAATAGATGGCCAGGGCCGCCGCATCCTGAATAGAGTGATTCGTCTTGATAAACTCGACCCGGAAACAGCCGGCATTGATGGACTGGCCGAAAGAGACCACCTTGCGGCGGACCTTCGTCATCATATTTTTCTCTTCGAGCTTGTGTTCGATGATGCCCATGGTAAGCCGGGTGGCATAGAGGGGCACCGACAGCTGGTTCAGGACATAGGGAATCGCCCCGATGTGGTCTTCATGTCCGTGGGTGATGAAAAATCCCTTGACCTTGTCCTCGTTTTCAATCAGAAATGAAATATCGGGTATGACAAGGTCGACCCCCGGCATGTCGTCCTCGGGGAACGCCATTCCGCAGTCAACGACGATGATACTGTCGCCGTAGCAGAAAGCTGTCATATTCATTCCGATGAGCTCAACGCCGCCCAGGGGAATGATCTGCAGCTTCTCTTTAGTTTTTTTCTTACTCACTTAAAAAACAACCTCCGTATCGTCCAAAAGTTCTTCGAAAACCTTGCCGATTGCGGAAAGCTCGTCATCTTCAGTGACTGTCTCATAGAGGACGCTCGAATCCTCGTCCCTGATCTCACGCAGAATCAGGACCTCGGACTCGGTCTCTTCCTCATCCCCGGCTTCCTCATAAGAGTCATCCGTCGTCACCAGAAGGTAGTGCTTACCGCCAATCTCGGTTTCTTCTATCACATACGCAGGTACCTCATCGCCGGTCTCCGCGTCTGTAAGCATAATTGTGGTATCGTTAGTTTCCATTACTAATATTCTTCTCCCGGTCCATATAGGACTGCAGAATCAGCATGGCTGCGATTTCATCGACATATTTCTTGTGGTCGTTCTGGCCGGTCTCGTTCATGGTCCGGTCGGAAATCACGGTCGTATAGCGTTCATCCTGAAACTCAATCGGAAGGTCCGTTCTTGCCGCAAGGCCGTCTGCAAACTCCCGGGTCACCCGGCAGCGCTCACCCTCTGTCCCGTCCAGTTCAACAGGCAGGCCAATAACAATTTTCCCTGCCTCATACTCCCCGATAAGCTCCACTATGCGGGCATAGGTCTTTCGGAGCTTCGTGGTCTTTTCCCGGCGGATAATCTCCACCCCCTGGGCCGTAATTCCCAGGGCATCCGAAACGGCCACGCCAACGGTCTTGTTCCCAAAGTCGAGGCCCAACAGTCTCTCACTCATACGTGTCTCCAAATGGCATCGTATGCCAGCCGCCACTCCTGCAAAAGAAACCGGTCTGAAAATCAGCCCTTCCGGTTCCAGGCCTCTCCGTTGATATATTCCCGGAGAAGCTCCTCGACAAGCTCGTCGCGCTCGACCTTCATGATTAGAGACCGGGCATTATTATGGCTTGTAATGAAGGTGGGATCCCCGGACATGATATAACCGACAATCTGGTTCACGGGGTTGTATCCTTTTTCGGAAAGGGCATCGTAGACTGTATGGATGATGTCCTTGACGCCGACGGAATTCTCTGTCTCGACCTTAAAGTATTGGGTATTCGAAAGATCACTGCTCATGACATGTCCTCTGAAAAGCAAACCGAAATACGTCTAGAATATTATACAAAAATCCAATCGGAATGTAAACCGCAGGTAAAAACCACTGATACCGCTTATAGAAATACAGGCATTCCAAGCAGCACATCGTCATCCAACGAGTCCTGAATCTGAACCGGAACCGTCAATCCGATCAGTTCCTGCCCAGGTTCTGCATTTTTCACGTATTCATTCAGGTCTTCCATCGGAATTGCCACTCGCAGATACTCTTTGCTGTAACCGGTAACAAAGTGTTTCCCGCCAATGGTCTCCCGCTCTTCCGTAAGAACAGAGACAGGCTTTCCAACGAAGGATTCCATATAGGCTTTTTTATAAGGCTTCTGCTGCTCAATCAGGCGGTTGACCCGTTCTGCCTTCACGGCCTTCGGAAGCTGACCGGGCAGTGCAGCTGCCCTCGTACCTTCCCGGGAAGAAAACGGGAAGACGTGGATTTCATAAAAGCCGATTTTCCGGGCAAAGGCCAGAGTTTCTTCAAACTCCTCTTCCGTCTCCCCCGGGAAACCGCAGATGATATCCGTCGTAATAGCTGGTTTGTCGAAGTACTTCCGCAGAAAGGCTACGGAAGATGCGAATTCCTCCGTCGTATAATGGCGGTTCATGCGGGCGAGAACTGTATCCGAACCCGACTGCAGAGACATATGAAACTGAGGACAGATTTCTTCTTTCACGGATAATCTCTTTGCAAAGTCTTCCGTCACTGTCACTGGTTCCAGGGAACCGAGACGCACCCGTTCAATGCCGGGCAAGTCACAGAGCTGCTCGAGAAGGTCAATAAGAGAAGCCCCGTCATCAGCCCCTTTGAAGGAACCGATATGGATTCCCGTTACTACAGTTTCCTTCAGCCCCCGCTCTGCAAGGGTCCGGGCCTCCTTCACGATATCTGCCGTCGTCCGGGACCTGGACCGCCCCCGGGCATAGGGAATCAGGCAATAGGAGCAGAAGCGGTCACATCCGTCCTGAATCTTCAAGAAACCGGAGGTCCGGTTCAATGTCTTCGAATCCTCAGAAGGCGCTCCCATCTCCTCGAAGGAAATGCCGCGCTCATTGATATCGATGACGTCGGATGCAGCTTTTCTGCCGGAAAGGAAGTCCTCGATTTTTTCGGAAAGGGCCGTTTTTTCATTGTTCCCAAGGAGAATGTCGGCCCCGGTATCCGCAAGGACCTTTTCTGCGCCGTCCTTTGCCACTGCTGTCTGCACGAAACAGCCGGCCGCCACGACGACGGCGTTCGGATTGAGCCTTCTTGCCCGATGCAGCATCTGCCGGGACTTCTGATCGGCAACAGCCGTGACAGTGCAGGTGTTGATGACATAGACATCGGCCTCTTCCGTGAAGGGAACAATTTCATACCCGGCCTCGGCTAGGGCCCTTTTCATTCGCTCCGTCTCATATTCATTTACCTTACAGCCCAGGTTGTGCAGGGCGGCAGTTCTTTTCTTCTCCATATAAACAGATTTTCTCCTGAGAAAAAGCCCCGATAAGGGCAAGTGCTTCTCCCATAGGTAAACTTTTCAATTAAACTCTGTCAAATTTACACAAAAGATTGGTCAAATCTTGCCTTGTGATTGACTTTTTTGAGCGTTTGAAATAAGATGACATCGTAAGTTCGGGGAAACAAATTTGACTGGCGAAAGCGACACAATTCTTCCGCGGTCAAAGCACATTCATTAATCGGGAGGTATTCCAAATGAAAAAAGTTTCTATTTCACTCAATTCCATTGACAAGGTAAAGAGCTTCGTCAATACCATCACGAAGTTCGATTCCGACTTCGACCTCATCTCCGGCCGCTACGTGATTGACGCAAAGTCCATCATGGGTATTTTCTCTCTGGATCTGTCCCAGCCCATCGAGCTGACCATCCATGCAGATGATGACGCAGCCATTCTTGAGGCCATTAAGCCTTACCTCGTTTGATCAATAGCTGATTGAACCATCGCCCGTCAGGTCAACGCCTGACGGGCTTTTTCTATGTCTTAATGAAATCACATCAATACATGCCGGAATCTCGGCTATATGCGTTGCGCGAATTCAGACCCAATCAATCTGCACAATCTCCGCTGTATCAATGGCCGTCCGGTACAGGTCTTCCATCTGTCCGATAAGGGCCTGCTCGTCGGATTCAATGATGTCAAGTTTGGGCTTTGTCACCGGGTGCTTGGCGACAAAGATCGTGCAGCAGTCCTGATAGGGAAGAATGGAGGTCTCATATGTACCAATCTTCAGAGACTCGTCGATAATCTCCTGCTTGTCCCATGCAATGAGGGGCCGGTAGACTGGAAGCTTCGTGACAGCCGCATCCGTACAGGCAAGAGACTGCATGGTCTGGGAAGCCACCTGCCCTATGGACTCTCCTGTAACAAGGCCCATATCGCCGTCCTCGATGGCAAAGTGCTCCGCAATCTTCATCATGTAGCGGCGCATTATTATCGTCAACTCATCGTGGGGACAGCAGTCCAGAATCTTCATTTGAATGTCAGTGAAGTTAACAATATGAAGGCGGATTGGGCCTGTATATTTCGATATCATTTTTGCAAGGTCCACGACCTTATTCTTCGCCCGTTCCGATGTATAAGGCGGCGCATGGAAGTAGACCGCATCAATCGTGACACCCCGCTTGGCAATCCGGTAGCCGGCAACGGGAGAGTCGATACCGCCGGAAAGAAGGAGCATGGCCCGGCCGGAAGTGCCGAGAGGTAAGCCGCCCAAGCCCTCATAAACCTTGGAGTAGAGGGAAATTTTCTCCCGGATTTCCACGTGAATTGTCACCTCTGGATTGTGGACATCGACCTTGAGATCAGGAAAAGCGTCTAAGATATCGCCCCCTAAGTCTGCGGCCAGCTCCATGGAATCCTTGGGATAGTCCTTCCGCCCCCGCCGGCAGGCCACCTTGAAGGTGAAGTTCTTCTTGTCATATTCCTTATCTATAAAGTCGATGACCCGCTTGGATAAATCCTCGTAGCCCCTATCCTCGAGAAGCACTACGGGACAGATCTGCACGAGGCCGAAAACGGATTTTACGGCATCGAGGGCGTTCTCATAGTCAAAGTCCCCTTCCGCTTCCACGTAGATTCGGCCGTTAGGGCGGGTGACCTTGAACCTGCCGTCAACACGCTTCAGCGCCCGCTCTACGTCCCGGACAAGGGCCTCCTCGAAGAGGTAGCGGTTCTTGCCCTTGACGCCGATTTCACCATATTTCAGTAAGAATGCGTGATACATATCAATATCTCCGATATTTCTGCAGAGTCGGAATGAGTTCTTTCATTGCAGCCGCTGCTTCTAATAGTTCCTCCTCCGTCGTGAAGACCGACATGGAAAAGCGGACCGTCGCGTCGAGAAGATCTGTGTCAAGGCCGACGGCTTTGAGGGTCCGGCTGATAGATGGCCGGTTCGAGGAGCAGGCACTTCCCGCGCTCACAAATATACCCTTCTCTTCCAGGGCATGGAGCAGAACTTCCGCCCGCACGTTCTGCACGCTGACGCTCACAATATAGGGGGCAACCAGTTCCTCCTTTGCCGGGTCTTTAACGCCATCGTATGGTGTTTCCGGCCCGTTTATTGACACGCCGTCAATCGTGGAAATCGCATCCACAAAGGTCGTCCGAAGCTGTCCGAATTTCTCCAGATGCTTTTTCTTTGTAATGAAGGAGACTGCCTCCCCAAGACCTGCAATGGCCGGCACATTTTCAGTCCCGGACCGCAAAGCCCCCTCCTGACCGCCGCCGAAAATCAGAGGCCGCACCCGAACCCCGTCCCGGACATATAGAAAACCGCTTCCCTTGGGCCCGTGAATCTTGTGGCCGGAGACAGAGAGCATGTCAATACCTGCCTTACCGGGATTGATGGGAATCTTCCCGTAGGACTGAATAGCGTCCACGTGGAAGAGAGTTTTCTCGTTCTTCTCATGAATAATCTTCGCCGCGGCCTCCACAGGCTCTACGGTTCCGATTTCATTGTTGACCTGCATGATGGAGACAAGTACCGTGTCGTCGCGGATGGCGCTTTTAAGCTCATCGAGGTCGATTCGTCCCTTTGAATCCACGGACAATCTCGTCACCTCGTACCCGTTCTGCTCGAGATAGGTCATGGGCATCTCAACGGCCGCATGCTCGATTGATGTGGTAATCACATGCTTCCCGTTTCGTTTGTACATGTCGCAGGCACCAAGAATGGCGGTATTATTGGACTCGCTGCCCCCCGAAGTGAAAAAGATTTCCTTCTCCTTCGCATGAAGGGAATCCGCAATGACCTTGCGCGAGTGCTTCAGATACCGCTCCGCATCCACGCCCTTATTGTGAAGAGACGAAGGATTACCGAAATCCTCTGTCAGTACCTTTGACATGACCTCGGCCGCCTCAGGCAGGCACCGGGTCGTCGCTGAATTATCGAGATATATTTCTTTCATGACTAATATAAATCCCCGTTCTAATTTTCTAACTTCCGTTTGCCGGCCCGAACTTCACTTTCTGCAGACGATGGAATACCACTCCCCGTCCGGAACCTCGTCAAGGACCGCAAATCCCGCCTTCTCCAGGGCTTCCTTCACGTCGTCCTTCCGAAAATTGATGATTCCGGACGTGATGAAAATACCATCCTCTTTGATTGCCTTAAAGGCTGCCGGTGCCATGGGAATGATGATGTCCGCAAGAATATTGGCCGTCACGATATCATAGGCCCCATAGCCTACCCGATCCTGAAGTTCCCTGTCCTCCGTCAGATTTCCGATATAGACGTCGAAGGAGTCCTTCGGAAGATGGTTCTTCTCCAGATTCTCAAAACACGTATCAGCGCAGTCCGGATCGATGTCCGTCCCGGTCACATGAGACGCCCCATACAAAAGGGCCACAATGGCAAGGATGCCGGAACCGGTACCGAGGTCGAGGACTTTATCTCCCTTTTTCAGATATTTCTGCAGACCCTCGATACAAAGCCTCGTTGACTCATGGGCTCCGGTTCCAAACGCGATGCCCGGGTCGATTTCAAGCTCGTGCGTGTGGGGCAGATCAGCAGGTGCCTCCTCCCATGAGGGGCGGATCAGGAGGTCATTGATTGTAAAGGAATGAAAATAGTCCTTCCACTTGTCCCGCCAGTCCTTATCATCGGAGGTTGTCACATGAAGGGTGCAGATCCCCACCGGAATGCCCTCCCCGCTCTCCTCTTTTTTCTTGAGTTCAGAGAGTACCGCCGTGACCTTCGATGCCATATCTTCGGCATCCGTGTCTCCGGGCAAATAGAATTTCACAACGGAAGTCCCGTCATCGGACGGGGTATCGGGCTGCAGTTCCGGAAAGAAGCCGCCCTCCTTTTCGGAATCATCTACAAACTCATTGTCATCGAATTCCACAGAATCGATGCCAAGGCGGTCTGAAAGCAGGTAGGCGATGACGTCCTCCGCCTCCGTGGTCGTATCAATGGCAAAGCAGAAGTATTTCATTATTCATAAACTCCAACGAAAAAAGAATCCCGTATATGGCATAGGTACAACCCATGCATTATACGGGATTCAGTATTTTTTTTCAATGTAAAGCCAGGGATTACGTCGTGAAGCGGTCCCGAAAGGACTTTTTCTTCTTCTCGGCCTTGACCTTGGTGCCGCCGGGTGTCAGAGTCTTTCCAGTGGCATCATCGAAAGCCTTGAGGGCATCCTTTGCATCGGCGGAAAGATTCGTGGGAACCTGAACGACCAGAGTCACATAGTGATCGCCCCGCATGTTCGCGTTCCGGAGAGAAGGGATGCCCTTGCCCTTAAGGCGGATGGTCGTATTGGTCTGAGTTCCGGCCTTGACGTCGTAACTTACCTTGCCGTCAATTGTGTCAATAATGGCTTCCCCGCCGAGAGCTGCCTGGGCAAAGGAAATCGGAGCCTCGGAATAGACGTCATAGTCACGCCGCTTGAAAACAGGGTCTTCCTTGACCCGGACCTCCACGAGGAGGTCGCCCCGCTCGCCGCCGTTCGTACCGGGCTCACCCTTGCCCCGGATTCGAACAGCCTGCCCGTCGTCAATGCCGGCAGGGATGTTGACGGAAAGCCGTTTCTTCTTCGCCACATAGCCTGTGCCGTGGCAGTCCGGGCAGGGAGACTCAATAATCTCGCCGGTGCCGTGGCAATCCGGACAGGTCGTGACGTTCTGAATCGTCCCGAAGAAGGACTGCTGGGTCATGACAATCTGGCCCTTGCCGCCGCACTTTGGACACTTCTTCTTGCCGGTTCCCGGACGGCAGCCGGTTCCGTGACAGGTCTCGCACTCATCTTTAAGAACAATCTCAAGTTCCTTTGTGCAACCGAAGGCAGCGTCATGGAAACTGATATTGACAGCAGCGCGGAGATTGGCCCCCTTCATAGGGCCGTTACTTGCCCGTCTCCGTGAACTGCCTCCACCGAAGAAGTCCCCGAAGATATCGGAGAACATGTCTGAGAAGTCCATGCCGGAGAAGTCGAATCCTCCACCGCCGTTACTGCCATCGAAGGCCGCATGGCCGAACTGGTCATACTGCCGCCGCTTCTCAGGGTCGGACAGGACCGCGTAGGCCTCGGAACATTCCTTGAATTTGGCCTCAGCCTCCTTGTCCCCCGGGTTCATGTCGGGATGGTATTTTTTTGCAAGCTTCCGGTAGGCCGACTTGATTGTCGCGTCATCCGCGTTTTTGTCAACTCCCAGAACCTCGTAATAGTCTCTTTTTTCAGCCATAATTCAATCTCTCTAACTTCTGATAATTGTATCGAACCTACAACATAAGGGAAGAGCACGCTTTCTCCACATGCTCTCCCCCAAAACGCAAAACTGTCAGAGCAGTTCACGTATCAGATCATACTTCCTTGAAATCCGCGTCAACCACGTCATCACCGCCGTTGCTGCCGCTGGTGCCTGCACCGCCGTTTGACTGAGGTCCGGGGCCTGCCTGAGGGCCGGCCTGACCCTGAGCCTGCTGGGCTGCTGCTGCCTGAGCCTCATACATCTTTGTAAAGACCCCTTGAGCAGAGTGCTCCAGCTTCTCCTTGGCTGCCTTGAGCTCGTTCACATCAGCGTCAGTCATATTGGCCGCATCCTGATTCTTGTCGAGAAGGTCGCGGACGGCCTTGACATCTGCTTCTACAGCAGCCTTGTCAGACTCTGATACCTTGTCTCCGACTTCCTTCAGAGCGTTCTCGGTCTGGCTTGCAAAGGAGTCTGCCTCATTTCTTACGTCGATGGCTTCCTTCCGCTTCTTGTCCTGAGCCTCGTACTCAGCCGCTTCCTTGACGGCCTTATCGATATCCTCGTCGGACATATTCGAACCGCCGGTAATTGTGATGTGCTGCTCCTTACCGGTGCCGAGGTCTTTCGCAGATACGTTTACGATGCCGTTGGCATCGATATCGAATGTAACCTCAATCTGGGGGATTCCCCGGGGGGCGGGAGCGATACCGTCGAGACGGAACTGGCCAAGGGACTTATTATCCCTTGCGAACTGCCGCTCACCCTGTACGACGTTGATATCTACTGCAGTCTGATTGTCCTCTGCAGTAGAGAAGATCTGAGACTTCTTCGTAGGGATGGTCGTATTCCGCTCAATCAGGCGGGTTGCGATGCCGCCCATGGTCTCAATGGAAAGAGAAAGGGGTGTGACATCGAGAAGGAGGATTTCCCCTGCGCCTGCATCACCTGCGAGCTTACCGCCCTGAATAGAAGCGCCGATAGCTACGCACTCATCGGGGTTCAGGGTCTTGGAAGGCTCATGGCCGGTCAACTGCTGTACCTTGTCCTGTACGGCAGGGATACGGGTGGAACCGCCTACCAGCAGAACCTTGGAAAGGTCAGCTGATGTGATACCTGCATCCTTCAGCGCGTTCTGAACAGGGATTGCCGTTTTATCAACGAGATCTCTTGTCAGTTCATCGAACTTTGCACGACTGAGATCCATATCGAAATGCTTGGGACCATCTGCTGTTGCCGTGATGAAAGGCAGGTTGATATTTGTCGTCGTTGCGGAAGAAAGCTCCTTCTTGGCCTTCTCGGCTGCTTCCTTCAGACGCTGCATAGCCATCTTGTCGCCGGACAGGTCCACGCCTTCCTTTGCCTTGAACTCGGAAACCATCCAGTCGATAATCTTGTTATCGAAATCATCGCCGCCCAGATGGGTATCACCGTTTGTTGCGAGAACTTCGATGACACCGTCGCCGATCTCAATGACAGATACATCGAATGTACCGCCGCCAAGATCATATACAAGGATCTTCTGCTCTTTTTCATTGTCGAGGCCGTATGCGAGAGCGGCTGCCGTAGGCTCATTGATGATCCGCTTGACATCGAGACCTGCAATCTTGCCGGCATCCTTGGTGGCCTGCCGCTGAGCATCGTTGAAGTAAGCGGGAACCGTAATGACGGCCTCGGTGACCTTTTCACCCAGATAGCTCTCTGCATCGCTCTTCAGCTTTTGCAGGATCATCGCTGAAATTTGCTGGGGGGAATACTGCTTGCCATCGATCGTGACATGATAATCCTTGCCCATCTGTCTTTTGATGGAAGAGATTGTGTGATCAGCATTGGTAACTGCCTGACGCTTTGCCGGATCGCCGACAAGACGCTCACCGTTCTTCGTGAAGGCCACGATGGAAGGGGTCGTACGGGAACCCTCCTGGTTGGCGATGACGGTAGGCTTTCCACCTTCCATAACCGCTACGCAGCTATTTGTTGTACCGAGATCGATACCTATAATCTTGCCCATTATTTTTTCCTCCTGTGAAAGAAAAATTTGTATATACGATTTGTCTGCAGCAGTCCCCTTGCGGAGCCTGCCTGCATCTATTTGAAACGGGCTGTGCCCGGTCCATACAGACTCATGACTAATGTAAAACCCTTAGTTCGCTACCTTGACCATGGAATGGCGGACGACCGTGTCATGGAAGGTGTAGCCCTTCTGCAGTTCCTCAACGACTTCGTTCTCTCCATACTGCTCATCATCTACATGCATTACGGCATTGTGGAGATTGGGATCAAAGGTCTTGCCCTTCGCATCGATTACCTGAAGGCCTATATCATCAAGGGTCTTCGTCATCTGCTTATAAATCATCCGAACTCCGTCGCCGAAAGCATCACCTTCTGCAGGTGCATTTGCAAGACCCCGCTCGAAATTGTCCACAACGGGAAGAATTTTCTCAAGAACAGACCTTGCTCCGGCGTCAAACATTTCCGCCTTTTCCTTGTCCGTCCGTTTTCGGAAGTTTTCAAACTCAGCCATCTGCCGCTTGAGGCAGTCAGTCAGGTCGTCAATCTTTGCCTGCTCGGGAGAAACTTTCTTTTCTTCAGCCTTCTCCTCTGCTTTTTCGGAAATCTTTTCATCCGCCTTTTCTGAAGTCTTTTCTTCTTCCGGCTTTTTCTCTTCTGAAGTCTTTGCCTCAGATTCTTTGGCCTTTGCGCTTTCCTCTTCCTTCTGGCCTTCAGGCTTCCCTTCCTCTGTCTTCACTTCGGAAGTTTTCTTTTCGGTATCGAAGTTTTCCTTCTTTTCCTGTTGCCCTTCGGCACTGTGCTTGCTATGGGACATTGTAAGCTCTCCCGCCTTTCCGTATGTCTGGTCTATTCTGCAAGGCCGTCGTTTAGAGGAACGGCCGAGTTTTTCATGATTCTAATCCTCCGAGTGCCTGAGGGCCCGGTCCAGACCGGACTTGATACGCGACATGGTCTCGACGACCTTGCGGTAGTCCATCCGTTTGGGGCCGATGATTCCGATGGTACCCTTGACCCCGTCTGCCAGTTCGTAGGTGGCCGTTACAACGGAGCAATCCTCCATATTCGCCATTTCATTTTCCGAGCCGATCATGACGCGGATGCCGTTCTTCTTCAGTTCCTCGTCGTCTTCAGTTTCCCGAATGAATTCCTGCAGTTCTTCCTTGTTTTCAAGCTTGGAAAGGATTTCCGAAGCCTGCTGCTTATTGTCCGAAAGCTCCGGGTACTTGAAGATATTCGTAGCGCCGGAGGTGTAGACCTCGAGGTCGTCGGAATCATTGATTGTCTCGGCCACAGTCCGCATAACGGCTTCGACAATTTCCGCATTCTCCCCGGCCTGTATCTTCATCTTCTGAATCAGCTCGAGATTAATTTCCGAAACGGTGAGACCGTTCAGATTCGTATTCAGGAGCATATTCATCTTCAGGAGATTCTCATTGTCCAGAGGCTCGTCTACTTCGATAATGCGGTTCTTAACGAGATTTCCGCCCATGACGACAACACATAGGAGCTGGTCGTCTGCCACATTCGAGAGCTGGACGAACTTCACCCGGTTCGTCGACATCGAAGGCGCCGAAACCACCGATGGATACTGGGTCGTCTTCGCGAGGAGCTGAACGACCTGCTTTAAGAGCTCTTCCAGTTTCTCGGTCTTCTTGAGAAGCAAATCCTTGGCATCATCCGCATCAGACTCCTTCACATCGAGAAGATGGTCGACATAGAAGCGGTAGCCCTTGTCGGAAGGAATCCGGCCGGCAGAGGTATGGGGCTGAACGATGTAGCCCAGCTCCTCCAGGTCGCTCATCTCATTCCGGATAGTGGCTGAGGATAGTGAAACACCCGGGAACTTGGAAATTGTCCGGCTGCCGACAGGTTCGCCGGTTTCGAAATACGTCTGGATGATGGCGTTGAGTATTAGGATTTTTCGTTCGTCCAGTTCGTCGTCCATCGGCTTTCCTTTCTCTGTTAGCACTCGATTGTTTGGAGTGCTAATATCTACGACTGTTAATCTACTCCCCCGCCCCGCTTTTGTCAACAGAAAATAATGAAAAAATGCACAAAATTTGTGGAGAGTCTGTGAAGCGGGAAATGAAAAGGGCCGCGGCACAGCGCCGCAGCCCCTTGCAATCATAATATTATGAAGAATTCACTCGTACCGCAGCGCATCAATCGGGTTCATCCGGGCCGCCTTGGCCGCAGGGTAATAACCGAAGAAGATGCCGATGGCAAGAGAGATTAAGAAGAAAATTCCTATCTGCTTGAAGGAAAGGACCGGAGTAATCATCTGCATTTTGCAGGCGACGAAACCTATGGATATGCCGGTGACGATTCCGATAGCCCCTCCGATAAGGCAGATCATGACGGCCTCCGTGATGAACTGGCCCCGAATGTCGGAGTTCAAAGCACCAAGGGCCTTCCGGGTTCCGATTTCCTTCGTCCGCTCGACAATTGTGACCGTCATGATGTTCATGACCCCTATACCGCCGACCAGGAGGGCTATGGCCCCGACGAGGGCCGCCTGCAGGCTCTTCTGTTTGACAGACTGTTCCGCCTGCTCGATATAGGTGGCATTGTTGTCCCCGTCAACGATAGCATTGGTGCCGGCCGGAACCAGAGACTGCAGATAGGCCTTGATATCGTCAGTCAGGGTGAAGACGTCCTCTCCCGGTTTTGCATTCAATGAGAAGTAGTTAATCTGCTTGCCGCCCTCGTACTTGACCAGGCTCTGGGCGTTTAAGTAGGGAATGTAGAGGTCCGTCTGGATATTTTTCATATCCGCGGAATTCTGGAAGTCCTGCCCCTGAATCTGGTAGGCATAGACCCCGATGATGGTATAAATGTAAGTCCGCTTGTTTTCATCCGTACCGCCCAGGTCCATGTCCGACATTTCAAATTCAATATCCTGCCCTATGGCTCCCTCGTAATCTCCGTCGAAAAGATTGTCCACAAGCTTATCGGAGACAATACAGACCTTGTCATCAGCCCCCATCTGCCCCTCCTGAAACGTCGTCCCGGCTGTCAGCTGGAAATTGTTTGTAGGAAGCTTGAAAAAACCGTTGTTGACACCCTGAACAGTGATATTCGCAGTCTTCGAATCCGACGCGGAATCCCTCTTGGCCTGGGTGGAGGTCAGCCAGGCCTGCATCATAATGCAGTCAATCTTGTCGCCGAACTTTGCCACCATTTTCTCCATCATGTCCTTGGTAAACTGTGGCTGATTCGACGTGTCCGCAGGCTCCGTAACATTTCCTGCCTCATCCGTCTCGCTCATCGTGTAGTCTTCGTAAATATAATAATTGATGACATTCGTCCCCATCTGGGAATACTCCTTCTTTGTCTGCTCGACGGTGGAGTTTCCGATGGTCGTGATGGCAATGACGGCGGCAATGCCGATAATAATGCCGAGCATGGTCAGGAAAGTCCGGAGCTTATTTGCCATCAGGGAGCGCCAGGCAAGTGTGATGTTTTCACCCAGCATAGGCACCCTTCCTTTCTCCGACAATCTGTCCGTCCATGAGGGTCAGGATCCGCTTGGTTTCCTCGGCCACGTGCTCACTATGAGTAATTAAAAGCACCGTCTTCCCCTTGTCATGAAGCTCGTGAAAAATATTGATGACTTCTTCACTTGTCTCTCTGTCCAAGGCGCCTGTGGGCTCATCCCCGAGAATCAGGGCCGGGTCGTTTGCCATGGCACGGGCAATGGCCACCCTCTGCTTCTGACCTCCGGAGAGCTCATCCGGCCGGTGATTCATCCGGTCCTTCATTCCAACCATCTCAAGAAGCTCCTCGGCCCTTTCCTTTCGCTCCTTCGGGGACTTCCGGGCATAGAGCAGGGGCACTTCAACGTTCGCGAGAGCCGACATTCTCGGGATCAGATTGTAATTCTGAAAAACAAAACCGATACGGAGGCCTCTGATTTTCGACATAGTCGCATCCTTCATGGATTCGACGTCTTCCCCGAGAAGAGAATACTTTCCCTCCGTAGGCTTGTCCAGAAGACCGATGATGTTCATGAGGGTCGACTTGCCCGATCCGGACTCACCGACGATGGACGTAAGTTCCCCTTCCCGTACATCGAGGGAAATTCCGTGCAGAACCTCCAGCTCGTTTTCAGAGCCGATATAGTATTTCTTGACAATATTCTCCAGATGGATGACGACATTTCCGGGGGCTTCTGCAACCTTTGCGGCTTCCTGCCCGGAAGCCTGATCCGTCTCCGGCAGGCCTGCCGCCTGCCCACCATCCGAAGCTTTCACAGCTTCTTCACTCAATTGTAGATGCCCTCCAGAAGGTCGGAATTCGTCGTATATGTGGTGGACGTTCCGTCCATTCCCGTCGTATCCATGGTCATGCCGGAGCCGTACAGGGAGTCCCCTTCATTGATATTTCCGGAAGTAATCTCCGTGTAGGAGCCATCAGTCACCCCTGTCGTAACCTTGACGGCATGGTAGACATTCCCTGCGGAATCCGTCATCGTATCGCTGCTGCCGGATGCAGAATCAGAAGAGCCGTCTCCGCCTACATATATTTCCGTACCGCTATCTGCTCCGCCGATAATTTCATTCCCATTCTCATCTGTTGCAGGAATTTCCGTGAAAGAGCTGTTCTCCCCTGTCATATCAGTAGAGTTCACGCCCCCATCGCCTGTATTCATAACATAGACGCAGGTATCTCCGTCCATGTCCGTCATGATGGTATCATTGGGTACGGAGATAACATCCTTGGCTTCCGCTGTCACGAATTCCATCTTCGCGTTCATGCCGATGCGGAGACGCTCAATCGAAGAAGTGATAGCCACCTCGACCCGGTAATAGACCTTCTTCTTCGACGTGATGAGGGTGGTGTCCGTCCCGGAAGTACCGCTTGCAGAAGCCGAGGAGGTGTCCGTGGTCGGGGTCACGGCGCAGTAGGTGACCTGTCCGGTCACAATCTCGTCCCCTGTGGAATCCGTTGTCATATAGACAGTCTGGCCGACGAATACATCGGCGATGTGGGCTTCTTCCACATCCACAACAGCCTTCAGGGAGTCGAGATTCGAGATGACGACCGGATTCGTTGAAATTGCCTGTTCAGGAGCGATATTGACTGCCGTAACAGTTCCGTCAATGCCGGCCACAATCGTTCCCTTCTCCAGCTGCTCTTCGGCCTTGCGAATTGCATCCTGCATGTCAAGGAGCCCTGTTTCATTTGTGATCTGCTGAGAAGCTATGGCGTCATTGGCATCAGCCTCCGCACTCTGCTTTGTCCGGGCATCGGTTCCGGCCTGAATCTGCGCCTTGGTCAAATCACGCTGCTTGGAAGTCGCATCCGCGGCCGCCGTGTCAATCTTCGACTTCAAGTCACTCGTATTGCTCTTGGCCTTTTCATAATTGTCTTTTGCAGTATTATAGGCGGTCTCAGCAGCAGTCAGTTCCTTGTCTGCCTTGGCTTTGGCCAGAGTGGCCTCTGTCACGGCATCATCGGCTGCATACTTTGCCTCCTGCAGTTTTTTCTTGTCGGCAGCTGCGTAGGCCTGCGCCCTGCTGTACTGGACTGTAAGCTCATCGACCTTCTTTTTCGCAGCAGCTGTATTTTCCTGCGCCTGTTTTAAAGCTGCCACCAACCCTGCAATAGTCTCATCATCAGAATTACTTACCTCAACCGAACTGGGGCTGATGTTATCCGCACTGGATGAGGAATTGCTGCGGGCATAATCCAACGCACTTTGAGCTTCTGACTCCTCTTGCTGAGCTGCTGTCAAATCCGCCTGTGCTTCCAGATAGTCCGGATCAGAATCCAGCGAATCCGCCGTCCCTGCGTTGTCCACAGCCCGTCCTGCTTTTGTGGCTGCTGCATTTGCCTCATCCAGAGCTGTCTGAGCCTTATCTGCCTTGTCCTGGGCCTGGTCATAGGCCACTTTGGCCGCCGTCATATGGAGATAAGCGGAATTTTCACTGATCTGGTTCTGCTGATAGTCTGTATTTGCCTGAGAATGGATGTTCGCTGCCGCCTGGGCATCTATAGCCGCATCACTGACCGTCTCTGCAGAATTCCGGTTCTGGTCCGCCGTATCTGCCTGGGCATTCGTAAGTGCCCGCTTTTTTGCTGCAATATCCAGGGCGTTCTGCCGCTGCTGCAGGGCCAGCTTCTGCTGGGTCAGCCAGAGGGAATCCTGGACTTCAGACATATCGATGGAATAGAGGGGGTCTCCGGCCTTGACCGTATCCCCGACCTTCACAAAGACTTCCTTGACCTTGGTTCCCGTATCTGCGGAAACATCCCCGGCCACCCCGGAAGCAGAAGTGCCTGAAGATGAACTTTCGGAAGAAGCACTGCCGGATGTGCTGCCCGAAGACGGAGAATCAGCTGATGCCGCACCGGAGTCCGAGCCGGAAACAGAAGAAGACACGCCTGCCGCATCCGGCACCTGAGTATCTCCGCCCACGACCCGACCCTGAACCGAAAATGAAGTCTTGATATCCTGGCGGACAGCTGATTCAATGACCGGCTGATTCATGGAGGCAGCCAGCTCTGCTGCCTGCTTTTTCTTTCTATATAGGAAGAAACCCGAGACAGCTACTGCTCCGGCAATCACAACGATCAGAATAATGAACAGCTTTTTATGCTTCTTGAACTTTTCTTTCATGAAATAATTCTCCGATTCATACCTTCCGCAGGAAACGCATCATAAACAGTCAGTTTCTTCCGCCTCAAAAAACAAATGGCTCCCCGCAGGTGAGACGTACGGAAAGCCAGAAAAGTTTTATACAAGCCAGTCGATTTTCCCTGCCTTTTTTGTACTATATCAACTAGCACACTTGGTGTCAATGAAAACCGGCCCGCTTCACATTATATTCACAATTGAACCTGCTGCAGCAGGATGCCTGCAATAGCTGCCCCTCAGGCCTCTTCCCGGGCTGCAAAAAATGTATCCAGCTTCTGAAGGAGTTCTTTCTTCCCTATGGTCTTCAGCAGGTAGTCCGCAGGCTTTAAGTCAATGACCTGCATGACGGTCTCCTTGTCGTTCTTTCCGGTCAGGAAAATGACGGGAATGTCCTTCGTCACGTCGTCACTGCGGAGCATCTGCAGGATCTTCGACCCGTCGGCCACCGGCATGGCATAGTCGAGCAGGATCAGGTCGCAGGCATTCTTTGCGAGCCAGGTAATGGCCTGAACACCGGAATTGGCCAAAGCCACATGGTAATCCGCCTTCAGCCAGCCCCGGATCAGCTGCCGGTACTCCGTGTCGTCATCGACAACGAGGATGACCTTCTTCTCCCCTTCATTCCGGTCACCGGAGGTCTCCATCATGATGTCCCGGACGAAGACATCCATATCGAGGGGCCGTTCATAGAAACTCATGAC
The DNA here is from genome assembly GCA_036343235.1 of Lachnospiraceae bacterium. Lineage (GTDB taxonomy): Bacteria > Bacillota > Clostridia > Lachnospirales > Lachnospiraceae > RUG306. The sequence goes on along the minus strand of JAZASQ010000021.1, from coordinate 3,654 downwards.
GAACTCCTCCGGGATGTACTGGATCATGAAATCCCGCTCTTCCTTCCGTCCGATCAGGATGACCATCTTCCCGGACTTCTTCACGACATCCGCCAGATGGGCAAGAAAGCCCGTCGAATCCTTGATGTCCGAATCCATATAATAGATGTAGTACTCGGCATCCTCGAGCTTGTCATCCGCATTCTCATCCGCAGAGGAGACGAAATCCGTCGTGAAACCGGACTGCTCCAGCTTCACAGAGAGTCCCTTGATGAGGAAGGAATCCCTTGTACTGATGATCAAAAATTTCTTCATATCTTTCCCCCGTTCTTTGAACGGAAAAACCGGCCGGTATCCGGTCCGGCGAAAAAACGACAATACTCAACCTGCAGTCTTCTCTGCAAGCAGGGCTTTCATACCATCCCAATCCAAATCCAGAAGCTTTTCACCGAGGCTTTTGAACCGCTTCGCATCGTCTTCGGGAAGCGAATACTCCTTCATGGAGGAGAGAACCATCTCTGCCAGGTCATAGTCCATGGCATCTATGAAACCGGAAAGGCTGTCATAGGCATCCGCCAGGACCTCAGGAGGCACCGGGGGCAGGCTCTGCCCGGCTTCACTATCTTGACTTATCATTTTCAGCTTGTCAAGATAGGATCGATATTCTTTTAACAGTTCCCCTGTTCCGTCATCTATTTTCTCAAGTTCCTCTGCGTTGCCGGCCTCCTCCATGGAAAGGGCCATTTTTGAAAGCTTTCCGATGCCCACGATCCGGGCAGAGCTCTTCAGGGCGTGAACCCATATGGTATAGTTCTTGATATCACGCTCCTTATAAAACTCTTCTATTTCACCGGACTTCTTTTCGATGGAATTATAAAAAAGCTCGACTGCAGAGAGGAAGCTTTCAGCAGAGCCGCAGTTTTTAAGGCCCTCAGACACATCCATGCCGTCGACCTTATACAGGAAATCCGGGATGGTGACTTCCGGCTCCGCAGAAGCGGACGGCTCTTCATTATTCTCATCCCTCTCGTGAAGGTACTGCCTCTCCCTCTTCAATGTCACCTGCTCGGGCGGCAGGTAGAGGTAGAGGACGGCATCGAGCTCCTGCCGGTCCACAGGCTTTTCCAGATAGTTCGTAAAGCCGGTCGAAAAGATTTCCCGGCCGAAGGACTCCGTGATGTCATTATCGAGCAGGATGACAGGGGCCGTAATCCGCCCGCCCAGCTCGGACTTGATGGAATTGTAGACAGACATTCCGTTGGACCTGGGCATGAGATAGTCTATGAAAATAATGTCATAGTCGTCCTCTTTCAGCTCGGAAATGAAGTCTTCCGGATCGTCCACCAGGACGGGATAGAGGCCCGAATCCTTCAGCATATGCTTCAGGTACTCCCCCTGAATGCGGTCATCGTCTATGATCAGGGCACTGCCCTTGTTCACTACAACCCGTTCTTTCATATGTCAGGCCCTCCCCATGGTATCCATTTTCACGAGACCGTCCCGGAGGCGGGAATGAAGGGCCGCCGCCGCCGCCTTCATCTGGGAATGGACGACGGAAAGTGAAGTCATATCCCCGGAATCTGCGAAACCCCGGCAGGTCCGGGCAATGGCCGCCACGTCCTTCGCCCCTATGAGCTCCGAGTCCTCCCGCAGGGCCTGCAGAAGACAGGAGTACTGATAGAGGTTGCGGTCTTCATAGGTCGTGGAAAGTTCTGCCGAGCTGTCCTGCTCCACAAAGGTCCGGATCGTGTCTATGAAAAAGCGGCTGTCCCCGTTGAAGCGGGTCCGGACCCCGTCCATGTCAAGGAAGGAGAATATGCTGCCGTAGAAATCCCACATATCCCCCGTCCAGGTCTCGACGGAAGCATTCACTTCCATGGGAAGGTATTTGGTCAGCACGGCGTAGAGCTGCCCCTCCTCGAAAGGCTTCGACACGTAGTCCGCGAAACCGGCCGCCTTGTACTTCTCTTCCTCGCCCCGCACCGTATTGGCCGTCATCATGACAATGGGGGTATCATCGCAGATGTGGGAGGACCGGATGATTTTTATGGCCTCCATGCCATCCATGACCGGCATCATATGGTCCATGAATACCAGGGAGTAATGGCTCTGCTTCAGGCGCTCCACGGCATCTTTTCCATTATTTTCTATGTCCATGGGGATTCCGGCCGGCTTCAGCATGCGGACGAGAAGGTCCACATTCATGTCGTTGTCATCGACAATCAGAATCCGCTGCTCTCCCGCCCCCGGCTTTACCATGAGGTCGGAGAAATTGCCCGTGCCTTTCCGGACCGGAGGTACGACAATGCTCATTTCCCGGAAGCGGGAAACGGACGGAGGCTCGGCTCCGGCCTCATCGACAGACCGGTTCGAGACGTAGTCCATGACACTCTTGAAGAAGTCAAGAAGACCGGAGGCAGCCACCTTGACCTTGTCCGCGTATTCTTCGATTTCCTTCGTTTTGTGCTCGTCGCGGAGAATCAGGTCGTCGTAGCCGATGATGGCATTTAAGGGAGTCCGGATCTCATGGGACATCTGGGTCATGAATGTATTCTGGGAACGGACGGCGGCATCCGCCTTCTCCCTCTCTTCCTTTTCCCTCTCCTGGGCGTCCTTCAGTTCCTTCATGGCGTCCAGCAGGGCGGAATAGTCCGGCGTCTCAAATGTCAGAAGGAAGAGCAGAAGGTCCAGGGATGCCATATAGAATATGAGCAGGATATTCTGGAAAAAAGCCACCTGAATGAACATGCAGACAAAAGAGATGGCAAAACCGGAATACAGGGTGGCCAGCTGCTCCCGGCGGAAATTCTTCCGGTAGCGGAAAAGGTGAAAGACTCCTACCCCCAGATAAAAGCAGGGGATGATGAAGACCACCGGAAACCACAGGGCCTGGCGGGTATAGACCCCGTCCTCATATTCGTAGGCATAAGGAAAGAAGATATTTCCTATGAGAAGGAAGGGGTAAACAACGGACAGAATCCTCGAAAGCTTCTCCAGCCGGCTGTGCTTGTAGTTTTCATTTACGATGAAATTCGTCGCATAGAGCTGGAAGGAATAGGTCACCGAGCAGCCGATGAAGTGATCGAAAGCCGTCAGTATAAGGAGCAGGGTCCCGAGAGACGGATTGTGGAAGGAATCTATAAACCCGACGATGGAATCAATGGCCGTACCAAGAGTCACCTGCAGGGCAAAAGCGGAAAAGTAGGGGGAAATTTTTCTCGTTCCCCCGTACTTGATGCGGATGAAAATGCATATGATGATATCAATCGGCAGTATCGAAATCTGAAGAAAGATCATATCATTCGCCATAAGTTCATCTCCAGGTCAAGGGATAAGCGGGTAAAACATTCGTCAGAAATTTCATCCGGCCATATAGCGGCCGCGGCGCTCTTTCAGCATGGCCACAGCCCTTGCGAGCTCCGGATCCGGCAGCTCCGGCTGTTTCTCCACATGAATCTTCTCCGGAGGCAGGAAGTCCATGAGCATCTTCTCCAGGGCATTGGAATCAATGGGTTTGGAGAGGTAGTCCTCAAAGCCTTCACTGATGTAGTAATCCCTGGCCCCGGACATGGCATTCGCAGTCAGCGCGATGCAGGGCTTGTGCTGGTTGGGATTCATGGATTCCCGGCGCAGACGGTGCAGCATCTCAATGCCGTCCATTCCGGGCATCTTGTG
>JAZASQ010000020.1:0-21973 GCA_036343235.1 Lachnospiraceae bacterium | reverse complement strand
TTCTTTGAAGACTTTTTGGCTTTCTTGCCCTTCTTCTCTGCGGCTTCGCGCGCCTGCTCGTGAAGGGCCCGAACCCAGATCGGCAGACCGAAGAGGGTGATGAAACCGCCGGCGTCCTTGTGGTCGTAGAGGTCGCCCGTCGTGAAGGATGCAAGCGAGCTTGAGTAGAGGGAATAGGGAGACGTCGTACCGGCTTTGATGATATTGCCCTTATAGAGCTTCATCTTTGCGGTGCCGGTCACCTGCTCCTGGGTCTTTTCAACGAAGGCCTGGATGGATTCGCGGAGGGGCGAGAACCACTTGCCCTCATAGACGATCTGGGCGAACTGGCTGCCGAGCTTCTTTTTCATCTCCATGGTCTCCCGGTCGAGGATCAGTTCTTCCAGCTGGTCGTGGGCAGCCATGAGGATGGTGCCGCCGGGGGTCTCATAGACGCCGCGCGACTTCATGCCGACGACCCGGTTCTCGACGATGTCGATGATGCCGATGCCGTTCTTCCCGCCGAGTTTGTTCAGCTTCCGAATGATATCGGAGACTTTCATCTTTTTTCCGTTCAGGGCGACGGGAACGCCCTTCTTGAAGTCAATGGAGATTTCCGTCTCCTTGTCAGGAGCCTTCTCCGGGGTGACGCCGAGGACGAGAAGGTTGTCATAGTCAGGTGCGTTTGCCGGGTCTTCAAGGTCGAGGCCTTCGTGACTGATGTGCCATAGGTTCCGGTCCCGGCTGTAGGAGTGGTCAGCAGAGAAGGGAAGGTCAATGCCATGGGCCTTACAATAGTCTATTTCATCCTGCCGGGACTGCATGGTCCATTTGTCGTCCCTCCAGGCAGCGATAATCTTGAGGTCCGGGGCCAGGGCTTTGATTCCGAGCTCGAAACGGATCTGGTCGTTGCCCTTGCCGGTGGCTCCGTGGCAGATGGCGGTAGCGCCTTCTTTTCTTGCAATCTCGACAAGCTTCTTCGCAATGCCGGGTCTTGCCATGGAAGTGCCGAGCAGGTAGGCATGTTCATAGACAGCGCCGGCCTGAACACAGGGAACTATGTAGTCATCACAGAATTCGTCCGTAATATCTTCTATATAAAGCTTGGATGCACCGGAGAGCTTGGCCCGTTCCTCGAGACCATCGAGCTCTTCCTCCTGCCCGCAGTCGACGCAGCAGCAGACGACGTCATAGTTGTAGTTCTCCTTCAGCCAGGGTATGATCGCTGTTGTATCAAGTCCGCCGGAGTACGCCAGTATTACCTTTTCCTTTGCCATTTCTTCTTCCTTTCTGATTTGGGCTTCCCGGGCGGAGAAGTAAGCACCCGCCCATACCTATTCATGATACACCAGACACTGCATAGGAGCAAAATTTTTTTATTGAAAAATTCTTCCAAAAATATGAAAGAAACAAGAAAAAGTTTCTCCATAAACGGTTTTGTATATGTTTTTTCTTTTGTTATAATGATACAGTTTGATGATTAAAAGCGTTGGAAAGAAAGAAGTTCTTATGATACGAGTCGGAATTGTCGGAGCTACAGGCTATGCAGGGGCAGAGATTGCCGGCCTTTTGCTTTCTCATCCCCAGGCGGAGGTTGTATTCTACGGCTCCAAGTCCTATGCGGGACAGAAGTTTTCTTATGTATATGGAAATTTCAGAGACCTCATTGAAGAGAAATACGATATCTGCCGGGAACCGGATCTTTCCGAAATGGCAGAAGAGTGCGACGTCATATTTACGGCAACTCCGCAGGGGTATCTTTCCGGTCTTCTGACACCTGAGATTCTGAAGAAGACAAAGGTCATTGATCTTTCCGCCGATTATCGTCTCAAGGACATCAATGTATACAAACAGTGGTACAAGGGCATTGAAAGAAATGATGACCCGGAGCTTCTCTCGGAAGCAGTCTACGGGCTTTGCGAGATCAACCGGGACGACATAAAAACTGCCCGCCTTGTAGCCAATCCCGGCTGTTTTACGACCTGTTCTATTCTCACAGCTTATCCCCTTGTAGCGGAGGGACTGATTGACCCGGATACCCTGATTATTGACGCAAAGTCCGGGACATCCGGAGCAGGCCGCGGGGCGAAGCTGCCGAACCTCTTCTGTGAAGTCAATGAATCCGTCAAACCCTACGGGGTGACCACCCATCGGCATACTCCGGAAATCGAGGAACAGCTGGGTTACGCAAAGAAAAAATCCGGCGGGGACGGACATTCCATTCTCATCAACTTCACTCCCCACCTCATCCCCATGCAGAGGGGCATCCTCGCTACGGAGTACGCATCTCTCGCTGAGGTAACGCTTACTACAGGAAAGACGGTCCTGCCGGACGAGTCTATGATCCGGGAGGCCTATGAGAAATATTATTCTGAAGAAAAGTTCATCCGCCTGCTTCCTGCAGGTACATGGCCGGAAACCCGTTGGGTGGAGGGCTCGAATTTCACAGATATAAGTTTCACTGTGGATCCCCGGACGAAGAGGGTAGTCTGTGCCGGAGCCCTCGACAACCTCGTCAAGGGGGCAGCCGGTCAGGCTGTACAGAATATGAACATCCTTTTCGCTCTTCCCGAGTATCTGGGACTGGAGAAGGCTCCGCTCTTTCCATGAAGACATGGGGCGGATTTCGGAAGTTTCTTTTTCCATATACGCCTTTCCGAACAGACAGCAACTGACAGCGAATACCCATTTCTGAAAGCGCTTATGACAAATATTACCATCCGGACAATGAAGCCCGAAGACTACGAGGAAGTGCACTCCCTTTGGATGACCATTCACGGTTTCGGCATTCGCTCCATGGATGACTCTTACGATTTTGTAAGCCGTTTTATCCGGCGGAATCCGACGACTTCTATAGTGGCCCTGGATGAGAATGAGAAAATAGTAGGCTCCATCCTCTGCGGTCATGACGGGCGGAGTGCCTGTTTTTACCACGTCTGTGTGGCGGAGGATTACCGGCGGCAGGGCATAGGCCGGGCCATGGTGGCTACTGCCATGCAGGCCCTTAAAGAAGAGCATGTCAACAAGGTCACCCTGATTGCCTACAAGAACAATACCGTCGGGAATCTCTTCTGGGCCCACGAGGGCTTTGCGGAGAGGGAGGACGTGAACTTCTACGAGATGCCATTGAATGAAGAAAATATCACCCGATTTAATGAATAAGCGATTGCATTGAGATTTAGTATTATGCCCCTTCCGGCGGATTCCGGAAGAGACAGAAGGGAGCAGAAAATGAAACTTGAAAAAGGCGGTATCTGTGCTCCGCTCGGTTTTATGGCGGCTCATACAGCAGGACATATCAAGTATGAGAACAGGGATGACTGCGCCATGATCTATTCCCAGACTCCCTGCGTGACGGCAGCCACGTTTACGTCGAATGTGGTCAAGGCAGCACCTGTCCTCTTCGACCGGGACATTGTGCACTCGGAGAAAAAAGTTTCCGCCGTTGTCGTAAACACCGGTATTGCAAATGCAGCCACAGGGAAGCTTGGACTCAATATCTGCAGTGAGGAAGCCTCTGCAGTGAAAGTCGCTCTGAAGCTTCCGGCGGATGAGGAAGTCCTCGTGGCATCTACCGGCGTGATCGGGGCCCAGGTGCCCCTGGACAGAATATGCGATGCCATCCGGATCATGTCCGGAAAATTGGTCCGCTCGGAAGAGGAAGGTGCAGCTGCGTCCGAAGCTATCCGGACGACTGATACCCATGGAAAGCAGGTGGCTGTTTCCTTTGACATCGGGGGAAAGAAGGTCACCATAGGAGCCATGGCCAAAGGGAGCGGCATGATTCACCCGAACATGTGCACCATGCTATCCTTTGTCATGACGGACTGCGTCATTACGAAGGAACTCTTGCAGGACGCCCTTTCCGAGACCGTGACCGATACCTACAATATGATATCCGTGGACGGGGACATGTCGACAAACGACTCCTGTTTCCTTCTGGCCAACGGGATGGCGGAGAACCCCCTGATTTCCGAAAAAGGCGATTTCTATGATGCTTTTGTGGAAGCCCTCCGCATTGTGAACCGGCATCTGGCCGAGACCATGGCAGAAGACGGGGAGGGGGCTACGAAGCTTCTCGAGTGCCGGGTAGTAAATGCCGATACTATGGAGCATGCCAGGATTCTGGCCAAGTCCGTCATTGAGTCTGATCTTACAAAAGCTGCTGTCTACGGAAATGACGCGAACTGGGGCCGTATCTTCTGTGCCCTTGGCTATGCAGGGGTTCCTTTCGATCCGGACCGTACCGATATCTATGTGGGCCGGGGGCTTGCCGTAGAGGAAGAAACAGCGATTTACATTAGTCATAAGGACCTGCCAGAGGCCCTGGATCTCAGACTGGTGGAAGGCGGCATGGCGACCGGCTACGACGAGGAAGAGGCAACGGCGATTCTATCCTCGAAGCATGTGGTTGTGACATGCGACATGAAAGCCGGCAGCGCTTCGGCAGCAGCTTACGGCTGTGATCTGACGGACGGCTATATCCGTATCAATGCGGACTATCGGTCCTGAGTCGGAACGGGTGTAAGTGATTTCATTTTAAGGAGAAGCAGGTGGAAGAGAAGCAGCACTATTTCAAAGAGCGGGTCCTGGATACGGAGGAGATGAAGGAGATACAGGCCAAGGCTTCGGTTCTGGTCGAGGCCCTGCCCTATATTCAGCGCTTCAATCGGAAAATTATTGTCATCAAGTACGGGGGCTCCGCTATGGTGGACCCGGAGCTGAAGAAGGAAGTCATCCGGGATGTTACGCTCTTAAAACTGGTCGGCTTCAAGCCCATCATCGTCCATGGAGGCGGCAAGGATATAAGCAATTGGGTCCGAAGGGCAGGGGAAGAACCGGTCTTTATCGACGGCCTCCGGAAGACGGACGACCTATCCATGGAAGTGGCGGAGATGGTTTTAAACCGCATCAATAAGTCTCTTGTTTCATCTGTTGAATCCCTGGGCGTGCTGGCGGCCGGAGTTTCCGGCAAGGACGGCAATCTCCTTACGGTGAAGAAGCAGTATTCCTCCTCCGGTCAGGACATCGGTTTTGTCGGGGAGGTCGAATCCGTCAATCCGAAGATTCTCTACGACCTTTTGGAGAAGGACTTTCTCCCTATTGTCTGCCCTATCGGTCAGGACAGGAATTTTAATACCTATAATATCAATGCGGACGATGCGGCCTGCGCCATTGCTAAGGCTGTTCATGCCGAGAAGCTGGCCTTCCTGACCGATACGCCCGGTCTGCTCCGGGACGTTAACGACCCGAAGTCCCTGATTTCCGATCTGACTGTGAGCGAGGCTGAGTCCCTGATTTCCGACGGAACGATTGCCGGCGGCATGATTCCGAAGATCAATAACGCCATCGATGCGGTGGAAAACGGGGTATACCGGGTGGCCATCCTCGACGGGCGGATTCTTCATTGTCTGCTGCTGGAAATCTTTACGAACTCCGGCATCGGTACTGAGATTCTGAAATCAAGAGATGAAGAAGCCTAAGGCTATGGTGAAGTAAGGGTAAAGATACAGTATGTAAGCGCTTTCAGGGAACGAAGCACTGTGGGCGGTTTCTTTTGGCAGAGAGGACAGGACATGGGAGAGAAGACTAGTAGATTGATGGCAGCAGCGGATGAGCACCTGATCCGGGTCTACAACCGCTTTCCGGTGGCCTTTTCCGGTGGAAAGGGCATGTACCTGACCGATGTGGAGGGAAAGCAGTATCTGGACTTTGCTTCCGGCATAGGGGTCAATGCCTTTGGGGCTAACGACACGGAGTTTACGGAGGCTGTGAAGGACCAGGTCGGAAAGATCATGCACACGTCGAATCTCTACTACCATGAACCCCTGGCAGAAGCAGCCGAGCGGCTGGCGGGAATCTCCGGTCTCGACAAAGTCTTTTTCACGAACTCCGGGGCCGAGGCCATAGAAGGGGCGCTGAAGACGGCGAAGAGATATTATTATAATCGGACAGGAAAGAATGACGATGAGGTCATTGCCATGCGAAATTCCTTCCATGGCAGAACAGTTGGTTCTCTTTCCGTAACGGGGACGGATGCCTATCGGAATCCCTTCTATCCGCTGATGGGCGGGGTATCGTTCGCGGATTTTAATGACATTCATTCCGTGGAGGCCGCCGTGACGGAGCGGACCTGCGCCATTATTTTCGAACCCCTGCAGGGGGAGGGCGGTATCCACCCTGCGACGAGAGAATTCATGGAAGGTGTCCGCAGGCTCTGTGAAGAAAAGGGCATATTGCTGATATTTGATGAAATTCAGTGCGGACTCGGACGTACCGGCTCATTCTATACTTTTCAGCAGTACGGGGTGAAGCCTGACATCCTGACTACGGCAAAGGCTTTAGGCGGAGGTCTTCCAGTCGGCGCCTTCGTTGTGACCGCTGATGTGGCGGAAAATTCTTTAAAGCCCGGTGACCACGGCTCCACCTACGGGGGCAACCCCCTCTGCACGAGGGCCGTCGCCGAGTCCCTTAGGATTCTCTCTGAGCGGGACCTGCCCGGTCACGTAAAGGGGCTAGCTCCATACTTTGAGGAGAAACTCGGGGAACTCGTGCAGAAATATGCTTTCGTGAAGGAGCACAGGGGGATGGGTTATATGCAGGGGCTGGAGCTTGACTCTGCCGTGAAGGCGGGAGACGTAGTGAAGAAAGCCCTTTCAAAAGGCCTTATCCTTCTTACGGCCGAAGGGAACGTCGTCCGCATGCTTCCGCCTCTGATCGCAGAGAAGGAGGACTTTGACCGGATGGAGGAGATTCTTGAGGAAGTTCTCGGGGACTTCGCCTGATAGGAGTGCAAAAGCCTGCAGTACCATTGCAGGCTTTTCTTATGAGGACAGCTGTTCATTTGACTTTTTTACCGTAATATTTGCTTAAATCTATTGTAATATCTCCCTGTTTCCTGTAAAATAATTCCACCGAAGCGACGGCACTTCTTTTCTGGCAGAGAGGTGCTGAGATTTATGAAAAAAATATTCCATGGAACGGCGGTCTTATTATCTGCCGTTCTTTGTGTGTCATTCTTTTCCTCATGTGGGAAGACATCCTATTTACAGAGTTCTTCCGCAGAGGGGACGTTTTCTACCCGTTCGGATGAAGCTACAGGGGAGACAGAGGAGGAGGAAGCGTCTGCCCATGAGGCAGATGCTGAAAGCAAGCAGGAAAACGATTCCGCGGGAGCAGATTCAGAAGGCAGTTCTGTTGCGGAAGCAGCTCTGGAGCCTGTCATGATTTTTGTTGAGGCAGCCGGGGCAGTGGCTGCCCCCGGAGTTTATCGTGTGCCTGCAGGTTCAAGGGCTTTTGAAGTCATTGCTCTGGCCGGAGGACTCCTGCCGGAGGCCGATACTTCGGATATCAACCAGGCGGCTGAGGTCGCCGACGGAATGAAGCTCTATATCCGCAGACAGGGAGAGGCGGTGTCCGAGGCACCAGGAATGCAGCCGTCCGGCGGAAGTACTGCTTCAGCGTCTGCAGACAGTTCATCTTCCGGCAGTCTTGTGAATATCAATACTGCGGATGCTGCCACACTTATGACCCTGCCCGGTATCGGTCAGTCGAAAGCGGATGCCATCATCAGTTATCGGGAAGAAAAGGGTCCGTTCAAGAAGACATCGGACCTCAAGAAGATTTCCGGTATCAAGGACGGGCTTTATAGCAAGATTTCAGACAAGATTACGGTTTGAAGCTGAATGATGACTTCGGGCCGGATGGTTTATTTCTGCAGGAGATGCAGGCTATATTTGTCATGAAGACAGGAAACGAAAATGGCGAAAAAAGTACTTGTAGTCGATGATGAAAAGCTGATCGTCAAAGGCATCCGCTTCTCTCTGGAGCAGGATGGCTTTGAAGTTGCCTGCGCCTATGACGGGGAAGAAGCCCTGAAGATGGCCCAGGAATCCTCCTTCGACATGGTCCTCTTGGACGTCATGCTGCCGAAGATGGACGGCTTTGAAGTCTGCCAGCATATCCGGGAATTTTCCAATGTTCCCATCATCATGCTGACGGCCAAGGGCGACGACATGGACAAGATTCTCGGCCTTGAATACGGAGCCGACGATTACATTACAAAGCCTTTCAACATTCTGGAGGTCAAGGCCCGGATTAAGGCCATTATGCGCCGAAGCGGAGGGGCTGCCGTCAAGGAAGAGCCTTCCCTCGTCGAAAACGGAGACATCCGCATGGACCGGGATTCCCGTCGCTTCTACATCAATGACCAGGAAATCAATCTCACGAGCAAGGAATTCGATATGATGCTCCTCCTCGTCACGAATCCCAATAAGGTCTACAGCAGGGAAGCCCTGCTGACGGCCGTCTGGGGAGAGGATTATCCGGGAGATGCGCGGACTGTGGACGTCCATATCCGCCGCCTCAGGGAAAAGATTGAAAAGAATCCCAGCGAACCCCGCTATGTTCAGACGAAGTGGGGAGTCGGGTACTTCTACAAGCCATAAGGAATTCCTGTTTTGAAGAAGAAATTTTCATTTCGCCGTATTTTTCACAGCCTGCGGGCACGGATTTTTCTTTTTGCCTTTCTTATGGGCACCATTCCCTGCTTTGTCCTTTCCAGCGGCCTTTCCTATGTCTATGACCGGGAGACCCTGAATTCGGATATTCTGAGCGTTTCCGGTGAAGCCCAGATTCTCATCAATCAGATTGTCACCAGCGGTTATCTCATGAACCCCACCGACGACACGGTGAATATCACCCTTTCTTCGGTGGCCCAGTCCTTTTCGGGCCGGATTCTGGTCATGGATGACACTCTTCGTGTCGTCAAAGACACCTATTCCCTTTATGAAGGCAAGACTATAGTCTGGGATATTGCTGTCAAGGCTTCCCTGGGTACTACGGCCTATGAAGAGGACAGGGAAAACAGTTTTCTTACGGTAGCCGTGCCGATTATCGTGACTGCGGACAAGACCCAGAATTCTGCTCCTGCCATGGATTCTTCCTCGGATGAAGCGGAAGATTCATACGGGGTTCTGCTCTTCGTTTCTCCCCTGAACCAGAATTTGATGAACCAGGATTACCAGGGTGCCTTCATTATCTTCTTTCTTTTCATCGATGTAATCATTTCCTTCCTCCTGGCCTTCTTTTTCTCCCGACAGCTGGCACGGCCGGTTTCCGGTCTGGCTTCTTCCATCCGCCAGGTGGAGAAAGGCTTTATAGAGCCTCATCTTTCTGAAAACCGTTACACGGAAACCGGTGAGGTGGAGAAGGCGTTCAACAGCTATGCGGCCGAGCTGAACCGGCAGAATGCCTCCCGCCAGGAATTTGTATCAAATGTCTCCCATGAGCTGAAAACGCCTCTGACTTCCATGAAAGTTCTGGCTGATTCCCTAAACGGGATGGAGGATGCTCCCGTGGACCTCTACAAGGATTTCATGGAGGACATTACCGGGGAAATCGACCGGGAGACAAAAATCATCAATGACCTCCTGACCCTGGTAAAATTTGACAAGAACCAGAACGCTCTTGACATCACCCAGGTCCGTATCAACGATTTGGTGGAGACCGTCATGAAGAGAATCCGGCCTATCGCCGAAAAGGCTCAGGTTGAGCTGGTTCTTGAGAGCTTCCGTCCCATTACGGCGGAAGTTGACGAGACGAAGTTCTCCCTGGCAGTATCCAATCTTGTGGAGAATGCGGTCAAGTACAACAATCCCGGCGGTTTTGTCCACGTCAGCCTGAACTCCGACCACCGGTATTTCTATATACATGTGGAGGACAACGGCCTCGGTATACCGGAGGAGAGCATTCCTCATATTTTTGAGCGTTTCTACCGGGCAGACAAATCCCACTCCCGGGAAATCGGCGGTACAGGCCTTGGGCTTTCTATCACCCAGAATGTAATCCGCATGCACAAGGGGGAAATCAAAGTTTCCAGCCGCCTGGGCGAAGGGACCCGTTTCGTAGTCCGGGTTCCGCTGAAATATATAGAAGGGGAGGCGCAGGATGAGATTTCAGAATAATGTACCCCGTCTGATTTCGCTTTTATTGCTTTTTTGCCTGACTTCCCTTTTTCTCTTTGCCTGCGGCTCGGAAACGGCGGAGGAAGGCTATGATATTTATTGCATCTCCGCTGACGGAACGAAGATTGAGGCAGAGAAATGGGCAAGCGAAAGCGTTGAGAATCCGAATGAGGTCATCCGGGATCTTCTGAAACAGTTGGCGGCTGTTCCCGAAAATCATGACCTGAAAGCTGCCCTTCCGGATGATACAACGGCGGTCTCCGGCAGCCTTGATTCAGACTCTCATCAGATTTCTGTCTTTCTGACCGACAGCTACAAGACCTTGTCCGGAAGCAGGGAAACCCTGACCCGGGCCTGCGTTGTGAAGACTCTTCTCGGGGCAGTGCCCGAGGCACAGTCTGTCATGTTTTATGTGGGTACCGACCCATTGACAGATGCTACCGGCCGGGCTATCGGCCAGATGACCCGTGATACCTTTGTCGGGGATTTCGGGAAAGACCAAGCAGAGCTGCAGAATACGGATCTGACCATCTACTATTCTGATGCCGGCGGGGAAAAGCTTGTTCGGCGTCCCAGAAATGTTCATTATTCATCGAATACGAATATTGAATCTCTTGTAATTGAGAACCTGACCGTGGAGCCGGCAGGGACCGATGCAAGAGCCGTATTTACGGACCCTTCTGAGGTCCTTCATATCTCCACGACCGACGGCATCTGCTATGTGGACTTGGACAACAACTATTTCACCCAGGCGGCCAATGTAACGGAAAATGTCGCCATCTATTCCCTTGTGGACTCACTCTGTGAACTGGATACTGTAAACAAGGTTCAGATTACTGTCTATGTGAACGGCAAGCCCGTCACCGGCGACGGGACCTATTCGGGCCTCTACGAACCCAATACAGATCTCATCGCCTCCGACGAGGCTGATGATGGTGCTGGTTCGGAACCGGCTGCCAATGGTAATGATACCGTAAGTTCTTCAGACTCCAATTGATAAGGAAAAATCTATGGAAAAGCGAGCCCTGTTTGACACAGGACTCCTCTTTCTTCTCGGAATTCTGACCGGCCTGCTTCCTTCTTTCCGGGATCGGGCCCTCATCATCGGGACAGTTGTTTTTTTACTGGCGGCTGTCATTCTCCCTGCAGCAAAACAGAAAGGAAAAAGAAAAAGGCGTCTCTGCCTTCTTTTTTTCGTACTTATTCTGGCCTTTTTTGCCGGTCTGCTACGAATCAGCAGCAGCCTGTCACGGGAAAGATTGATTAAGCGCAATGCGGGGGAACTTTCCGGTCTACGAATTCAGGGGGAAGTGGAGAAAAAGACAAAGAAAACCGGCTATATAGAGCTAGTCCTGAAGGACTGCTTCACGGAAAAAGGAAGCAGTCTGGGACGGATATCCATGTCCTCGGACCGGGAGTTCCCGATTGGAGCGGCTGTAATTTTCACTGCCGATGAAGCTGAAATACGCCGGCAGCGAAATGACGGAGGCTTCGATGAAAGGACCTATCTGCGCTCTAAAAGCATATTCCTCAAACTGAAAAATCCGGATTTTGAAAAAGTACTGGTTCCTGCCTTTTCCCCTGGGGAATGGCTCTATCATCTGCGAAGCAGGATTTCCGCCTTTTATACGGCCTATCTGCCCGGGGAGGAAGGCGGGGTTTTATCTGCCATGGCCCTGGGTGACAAGGCCGGAATGGATTCGGAGGTCAAAGACCTCTTTTCAGCAGCCGGGATCGCCCATCTATTAGCAGTGAGCGGCCTGCACATCTCCCTGGTCGCCATGAGTCTTTATAAGCTCTTAAGAAAATGCCGTCTGCCCTTTGCAGTCTGTTTTGCAGGAGCCGTTCCCGGTGCCTTCTTCTATGCCGAGCTGACCGGATTCACAGTTTCCGGAGAACGGGCTCTCATCATGTTTATCATCTATCTTTTTTCCCAGGTGGTTGGAGAAGCCTATGATATGCTGACTTCGCTGGCTGCTGCCTTAATCATTATTCTTCTGAAAAATCCTTTTGCCCTCTATGATGCCGGTTTCATTTTTTCCTTCGGAGCCGTCTTTGTTGTAGCTGCCTTTGCCGGACCGGTGACAAATGCCTATGAGCAGCTTATACGGTATCGGCATCGGACGATTCACGGATGGGAGCCATCTGCCAAAGAGCGCCTTTCTTCTGCTCTCTTTTCTTCAGCAGTTGTCTGCTTCGGAACCATTCCCCTCGTGGCTTCTTTCTATTACATCATACCGACTTATCAGATTCTCCTCAATGCTCTCCTGATTCCCCTTATGTCTATTCTGCTGCCGACAGCACTTCTGGGCGGCTTTCTGTCTCTTCCAATCCTTCTTCTTCCTTCCCACTTCATTATCTATCTGTATGAATGGAGCGCGGCTCTTTCGCTGAAGCTGCCTTTGGCCCGAATAGTCACGGGAAAACCGGATCTGCTGCGGATGGCTTTATATTATTCCTGCTACTATATTCTGATTCGCCTGCTTCTGAAAATGTTTCAGAAGCTTACTGCCGCAGAGAATCTTGCGGACACCCGGACAGCCGTGCACTCGCTGTGGGCAAAATATCTGCCGCTGGCCATGGCTATGGCAGTTTTTCTGCTTGTAGGGATCCGGAAAGTGCCGTCCAGGAAGTTTTCTTTCACCATGGTCGATGTGGGGCAGGGAGACGGCCTGTACCTCGGGACGCCTTCCGGAACGCAGATTTTTATAGATGGCGGTTCTACCGACGAGAAGGAGCTGGGGAAGTATACAATCCTTCCCTTCCTCAGGTCCCGAGGAATTGCTGCCATAGATTACTGGTTCATTTCCCATACGGATGCCGACCACCTGACCGGGGCTGTAGATGCCATGGAGGACGGGTACCGGGTAAAGCATCTCGTATTTGCGGAAGGAGTTGTGAAAAACGAAAACTTTGAAAAGCTCAACCGGGCAGCGGAGCTCAGCGGGACAGAAATTCTCTATATGAAGAAAGGGGATGTCCTTACAGACGGAAAAGGGAAGAACCTTCTGACCCTGACCTGTCTCTATGCGGGGGACAGCACTTATGAAGGAGATACGAACGCCAACTGTCTGGCTTTGTGGCTTGCTTATGACGACCTGTCCATGCCCCTCTGGGGTGACCTGGGGGAGGAGCAGGAGGAATTGATTCTATCCGATTCTGATTCAGGGAATTATCTGCGGCAGCAGGCGGGAACGGAAGACAGCAGTTTTTCACATAAATCAGGCCGAGGTATCCTCTGCCTCAAGTGCAACCACCACGGCAGTAAGGGTTCAAACTGCGAGGATTTTCTAGATGTCCTGCAGCCGAACCTGGCTATTGCTTCTGCAGGGGAGGGCAACTCCTATGGCCATCCCAATAAGGAGACGAAGGAACGGCTGTCTGACCGGGGAATTCCCTTGTATTGTACAATTGAATGCGGGGAGATAGACCTCTCGATGGAGGATGGAAGTCTGCAGGTAAGGTGTCCGTATAGAAAGAGTTGAAAATCTTTGGAAAAGAGCAGAAAATGCCGTATACTTGTAGAAAATACAACTTTAAATATTCAGCCCAGGTGGCAAAACCATGCTTGAACTTGATAATGATATCCGAAATAAAAACTTCAGAAATGTATACCTTCTGTACGGACAGGAGACTTATCTGAAGAAAAATTACAGGGACCTCCTGCTGAGAGGCCTTCTTCCGGAAGGTACAGAAGGAAGCATGAATTTTACTGCATACGAGGGAGCAGGTCTCGATGTGAAGGAACTCATCGCTCAGGCGGAGACCATGCCTTTCTTTGCGGACTATCGGGTCATTCTGATAGAAAATTCCGGAATATTCTCCAAGAAAGGAAAGAAGGAAGACCGGGACCTGTTGGGGGACTATCTGACAGCTCCTTCCGAAAGCACAAAGCTGATTTTCATTGAAAATGAGGCAGTAAAGACATATAAGGCCGTCAAGGAAATAGAGAAAAAAGGACTTATCCAGGAACTAAACGCCTGGAGAGGAGATACGCTGAAGAGGTGGATTCTCTCCCGCATTAAGAAGGCAGGCCTGCAGATTACCAACGATGCCTACACTGAGTTCTGCACCCGGACCTCTGTGAGCACTGACGGCAGCGATACGATGCAGTACATGGACAATGAACTTGAAAAACTCATAGCCTACTGCACGGACAGGGAAACCATCACACTGACGGACGTGGAAACCATCTGCTCCGGTCAGGTCAATTCCAAAGTCTTTGCCATTATAGATGCCATCGTGGAAAAGGATGAAGGAGCCGTCATGAAGATCTATTCAGACCTTCTGATTATCCGGGAACCGCCGGAGAGGATTATCTCCCTTATTGAGCAGCAATTCATGCGCCTTCTGCTCACGGCTTCCATGGTGCAGAATCATGTCAGCACCCAGGAGATGACCGAAGTGCTGAGGCAGGACTGGATTCTGCGGAAGAACCGTCAGCTCCTTGCGAAAATTTCTACCGATGAAATTTCAAAGATTTTGAAGCGGGCCGAGGACTATGACTACCGCATCAAAAGCGGAAAGATTGACCGGCAGATAGCTCTGGAGGCTTTGCTGACGGAAGCAGTGAGACGGTAGGAGAGGGGGCAAACTGCTTTCAATCTATCCGGTGAGAGTATGAATTGAAAAAGCAATATAAAAATATCCCCGCAGATGTCTGCGGGGATACTCATAGTTCAATGATATTTGACTGTCTCACTCCATGGAGTTGACAATCTTTGCAAGACGGCTCACCTTGCGGGAAGCAGTGTTCTTTTTCAGAATGCCCTTCGTAGCAGCCTTCTCAATCTGGCTGGTAGCGCCGGCGAGAACCTTTGCAGCTTCTTCCTTGTTTCCGGCAGCGGCAGCAGCCTCAACCTTCTTGACCTCGGTCTTGACCCGGCTCCTGACAGCCTGATTTCTTTCGGCACGCTTTGCCTGGGTAATGACACGCTTTTTTGCGGACTTGATGTTTGCCATTTTTGTACCTCCAAAGTACGGGGACGGAAAGCTTTTCCTTTCCGTGCAGTCAATCAAATAATAATGTCCCGGGTTTTCGCAGACAGCCGCATCTGCTTCCTCCGCTGGGGCTGTATATAGAAGCTCTCTCAAGACACGGTAGAGAGGCTTTTTCACACATACTTGGATATTTTATTTAAAATCCTTTTCCTTGTCAAGAAAAATCGGCTAATTCAAGTACTATGAGCCGCCAGATATTTAATGAAAATGAAGAGAATTGTCTGAGCTTTCAAAAAAATAATTAAATTCAAAAAAATAATCTATAAATTTTCCGATCGACCAGCCGATAAAGAAAGTAGGAATAGAAATTCCTGAATTCAGACAAAGGAGGTGAGCCGTATGGATGCTGCATTCTATTCCATCGCCCCGGTCATTGCCACGGGGTCCCTGAAGCCTGACAGCCGCAGGGGCCGACCGGAGTTCAAGAGCCTTTCCCGAAAACGGAAGCCCTCGGAAACTTTTGCCGAACAGTTTGCGGTCGTCTATGAGCGCGGAGAAGAGAGCCCGCCCATGGAAGCTACCTATAGAAGGCCCGGCAGCAGGTGAGAGGGCAGGGAAACATAAGGGGAAAACAAAAATTTTTCGGAGGAAAGAAAATTGAATACCGATACCGTGTGAATCCCGGAATGCTCAAAAGATAAGCCTTCCGGGATATTCTTTTGCCTTTTTTTATGATAGAATATCTTGATTTATTCTGCATTCATTTATTTTTTACATTCTGCCGCGGCGGCGGCAGCCGGAAGCGGATGAAGTTTTCGGAAGAGGGAAAGGTTTATTATTCATGGCATTTGATGAAAAGCATATACGGAATTTCTGCATTATCGCCCACATAGATCACGGAAAGTCGACTCTTGCAGACAGGATGATCGAGATGACCGGGGTCCTGACGGAACGCGAGATGCAGGACCAGGTTCTGGACAATATGGACTTAGAGCGGGAGAGGGGGATTACAATCAAGTCTCAGGCTGTCCGCCTCATATATAAGGCCGACGACGGAGAGGAGTATATTTTTAACCTCATAGATACCCCCGGGCATGTTGATTTTAATTACGAGGTATCCCGGGCGCTGGCTGCCTGCGACGGGGCAGTCCTCATCGTCGATGCGGCCCAGGGCGTTGAGGCCCAGACCCTGGCCAATGTCTATCTGGCGCTCGACCATGACCTTGAGGTTCTTCCCGTCATAAATAAAATCGATCTGCCCAGTGCGGATCCGGATGAAGCCTGCCGGGAAATAGAGGACGTCATCGGTCTCGACTGCGAATATGCCCCCCGCATTTCGGCAAAGACCGGGGAGAATGTCCGGGATGTCCTTGAGGCTATCATCAAATACCTGCCCGGCCCTTCGGGAAATCCGGACAAGCCTCTGAAGGCCCTCATATTTGATTCACTCTATGACTCCTACCGGGGCGTCATCGTCTTTTTCCGGGTCTTCGACGGCTCTGTGAAGGCCGGTGACCGCATCCGCATGATGGCGACAGGGGCTGTTTTCGATGTTGTCGAGGTCGGCTACTTCGGCCCCGGCCGCTTCATCCCCTGCGATGTCCTTGAGACCGGTATGGTGGGCTACCTCACGGCTTCCATCAAGGACGTGAAGGAGACCAGGGTCGGCGATACGATTACCCTGGACGAAACGCCCTGCGAAGAGGCCTGCCCTGGCTATAAGCAGGTCCACCCCATGGTCTACTGCGGCCTCTATCCGGCGGACGGGGCCAAGTACCCGGACCTTCGGGATGCCCTGGAAAAGCTCCAGCTAAATGACGCAGCTCTGCAGTTTGAACCTGAGACCTCCCAGGCCCTGGGTTTTGGCTTCCGCTGCGGCTTTCTCGGTCTTCTCCATCTCGACGTAATACAGGAACGCCTTGAGCGGGAATACGACCTGGACCTCGTGACTACGGCCCCTTCCGTTGTATACAAAGTATATAAGACCGACGGCCAAGTCATTGAACTCACGAATCCGTCGAACCTGCCGGACCCGGCCGAAATCGACCATATGGAAGAGCCCATGGTGGATGCGGAAATCATGGTGACAAGCGAGTTTGTCGGTGACATCATGAAGCTCTGTCAGGAGCGGCGTGGCCAGTACGTTTCTATGGAATATGTCGAAAAGACCAGGGCCGTGATCAAGTATATCATGCCCTTGAATGAAATTATCTACGACTTCTTTGATGCATTAAAGTCCCGCTCAAGAGGCTATGCCTCCTTCGATTATGAGCTTCGGGGATATGAAAAATCGGATCTCGTGAAGCTCGATATCCTGATTAACCGTGAGCAGGTCGACGCCCTGTCCTTCATCGTATTTGAAGGTACGGCCTATGACCGGGGACGAAAGATGTGTGAAAAGCTGAAGGAGGAGATTCCGAGGCACCTCTTCGAAATTCCTATTCAGGCGGCCATCGGCGGCAAGGTCATTGCCCGGGAGACCGTGAAGGCCTACCGCAAGGATGTCCTGGCAAAGTGCTACGGCGGCGACATTACGAGAAAGAAGAAGCTCCTTGAGAAGCAGAAAGAAGGCAAGAAACGCATGCGGCAGGTCGGAAACGTGGAAATACCCCAGGAGGCATTCATGAGCGTCCTGAAGCTGGATGAAGAGTAAAATATGGACGAATTCCTGGAAAACAAACGTACGGAGACGGAACTCTATATCCACATCCCTTTCTGCATGAAGAAGTGCCTCTACTGCGACTTCCCTTCGGGAGCCTACGGGAGTGAGATACGGCGGCGCTATACGAAGGCCCTCATGCGGGAGCTCCTCTATCAGGCCGAGCGGATGGACGACTGCGACATCACGACCATCTATATAGGCGGGGGAACGCCGACCTGGCTCGAGGAAAAGTACATGGAAAAGATCATCCGGACCGTGTACAGGTATTTTCATGTCCGTCCGGACGCCGAGTTTACCATGGAATGCAATCCCGCGACGGCAGCGGAAAAAACCCTGACCCTGTACCGGTCCCTCGGAGTCAACCGCCTGTCCATCGGCCTGCAGTCTTCGGATGAGAATGAACTGAAAACCCTCGGCCGGGTGCACAGCTACAGCGAATTTTTAAACACATTCCAGTATGCGCGGAATGCCGGCTTCGACAATGTAAATGTCGACATCATGACCGGGATTCCCGGCCAGACGCCGGTCAGTCTTAAAAAAACGCTTTCCGACGTGACAGGCCTGAGGCCTGAGCATATTTCCTGCTATTCCCTGATCGTGGAAGAGGGAACTCCCTTCTACGACTTATATGAAGAGGACGTCAAAAAGCGGGAGAAGGGGCTTCCCACGGAGGAACTGCCGGACGAGGACCAGGAGTACGAGCTCGGGAAAATCGCCCAGCACTATCTCACGGAGCATGGCTATGGGCAGTATGAGATTTCGAACTATGCCCACATGGGGAAGGCCTGCCGGCACAATATCGGCTACTGGCAGCGGGTACCCTACCTTGGCGTCGGTCTCGGGGCGGCTTCTCTTCTGGACAATATTCGTTACACAAATACAAAGGACATTTACGAGTACCTGTCCAAGGTGGAGGCAGGCGACTTTCCCATATATGAGAGTGCGGAAGCCGTCAGCCGGAGGGGGCAGATGGAGGAGTTCATGTTCCTGGGCCTGCGCATGAACGAAGGAGTTTCCCGGAGGGATTTTGAAAAGACGTTCGGGGTGTCCGTGGATGCCATGTACGGGGAAGTTATGGAGAAACTGGTTTCCGAAGGTCTTCTCGTCTATTCCGAAGGGCGGATCCGCCTGACGGAGCTGGGAGCGGACCTTTCCAATTATGCCCTGTCCTTTTTCCTCTTCTCTGACGACAGCAAGGCCTGATGGATACTACTTCCGGAATGCGGAATCCTTTTTGCCCGGAGGAATTTTTCTGCGGGAGGCGGCAGCATGAAAAAAATGACAATCTTCATGACCGTTCTGGTCGCGGCAATTTTTTTCGGGGTCATCGGGATCCGGGTTTCCGCCCCGCAGACGGACATCACAAAAGAATCCACGAAGGTCGGAGTCGTGCTGAACGGAACGAGGGAGGACCACTCCTGGAACCAGTCCCATGCGGATGCTTTTGATTCCATAGAAGAAGAACTGAATCTGGAAATTGAGTACAGGGAAAATGTCCCCTACGGGGACCAGGCGGCCCAGACCATGGAGGAACTGATTGCGGACGGCTGCAAAATCATTTTCGCCGAATCCGTAGGCTTCGGAAATGCCGCTCTAACGGAAGAGGCGGCCCATCCGGACATCTATTTCTACCATTGCTCCGGTACCCGCTACGGGGACAATTATACGGCTTTCTTCATGAGAAACTACCAGTCCCGCTACCTGGCGGGCATAGCGGCCGGGTATGCGACGCAGACAGGCAAAATCGGCTATACGGCGGCATACGGCTATACGGAGGTCATCCGGGGAATCGATGCCTTTGCGCTCGGAGTCCGGTCCGTAAACCCGGATGCCGAGGTCTGTGTCATGTACACGGAATCCTGGGATGACTACGACAGGGCCTATGAAGTGACGAAGGACCTGATTGAAAACGAAGACTGCGATGTCATCATCCACCATACCGATACCCTGGCTCCCCTTGTCGCGGCAAATGACCTCGGGGTCAAGTCCATAGGAAACAATTACGACAACCGGGTCCGCTATCCGGACAGTCTCCTCTGCTGCCTTGAAATGGACTGGGCGCCTTACTATACGGCGGAAATCAAATCCTGTCTGGAGGGCCGTTTCTACGGAAAGTATGACTGGCTGGGCATGGAGGATGGTGTCTGCGGAATTACGCCCCTTACAGTGAATATGGGCACGAACAAGGGCAGGGCCGAGGCCGCCATCAATCTGAAGCGGCAGGAGATGCTGGATGGGACATGGGATGTCTTTTTCGGACCTGTTTACGACAGCAGCGGGAACCTGGAAATTGAGGATAATGAAGCCGCATCGGATTACTATCTTCTGAACAGTCTCAACTGGTATGTGCAGGGGGTCAGCGTCTATGACTGAGGAAAAGAAGGAAAAAAAGAAAGGCAGGCTCGGCCTCGGTGAAGCCACCCAGCAGCGGCTGACTCTTGCCATGCACTGGACTTTCCTGATACTGATTCTGGCCATGGTTGTGACCGGGGTGCTGCTCTATTTCCGCATGAGCAGTTCCCTGAACCTCTTTGCGGCGAATCAGCTGACCCGGGCTGCAAAGAGTACGGCGGCCACCATCAGCGAGGAGGCACTTACCGAGCTTGAAAATCTCGAGTTCGTGGCCGTTCAGCTCGAACAGTATCCGGACCGGGTTCCGGAGATCATGGAGGCGGTTTCCAAGACCATACCCTCCCAGAAAATGGGCCTTATCGGGGTGGACGGCACGGCTGTCTACGGGCAGGAACTGCCGGACAATGACCGGTCTCTTGTGAAAGAAGCCCTGCATGGGGACGGTTCCCTTGTCGACAGAAAGGGGACGGGGCTTGTGGCTTCCTATCCGGTCATGCACAACCACAATATCCGTTACGTCATCTATGAAATAATTCCGAACGAGCAGCTTTCAGGTCTCCTTTCCAATACGGAAGATTCCGGCCTCGGCTATTCCGTCATCTCGGACAAGGATGGGGAGATTGTCTACATGTTTGAGGGTATTCCGGAAGAAGGGACGGACTTTCTCAAGTCTTCGGAAGCGGCCGGTTATTATCAGGAACTTTTCCGGCCCATGGAGATTTCCGGGGCAGCCTGCAGCTACTATAAGACGAAGAGTCTGGGCGAGATTTTTGTCTATGAGGCGGAGATTGCCCATACGAATTTCACCCTGACAGGCTATGTGGAAAAGACTGCGGCAGCAGGCACCATCAACCGGATTTCCTTCCTGGTCATGTGGGTGTTCGGCCTGCTGGCCGTGCTTTTCATTATTTCTGCCATCTATCTCGTCCGGGTTCAGGTCAAGGTCACGAAGGTGAACGAGATCACCATGGAGAAGAACCGGGCCGAGGCGGAGTCGAATTCCAAGTCGAGCTTTCTGGCCTCCATGTCCCATGAAATCCGGACTCCCATCAATGCGGTGCTGGGCATAGACGAGATGATCCTCCGGGAGTTCGATGATCCCAAGCTGACCGGCTACGCCACAAATATCAAGAATGCCGGGAATACTCTTTTAAATATCGTAAACGACGTCCTTGACTATTCGAAGATGGAATCCGGCAAGCTCTCCATTGTACCGGTGGATTATGATCTTTCAGAATTAATAATAGAGCTTGTCACCATGGTGAGGCCGAGGGCCGTTTCGAAGAGCCTGAACTTCGTCGTGAACGTCGATGAGGCCATGCCCCACATTCTGCATGGGGACAATGTCCGGGTCAAGCAGTGTGCCCTCAATATTCTGACGAATGCCATCAAGTATACGGAGCGGGGGCAGGTCGTCTTCACGGTCTCCTATAAGGAAGGGCAGGACGGCCTGGGAGCCTTCACCTTTCAGGTGCAGGATACCGGCATCGGCATCCGGGCCGAGGACATGGAAAAGCTCTATAAGCCCTTCGAGCGCCTGGACGAGGAAAGAAATCACGGTATCGAAGGGACCGGTCTCGGCCTTTCCATTACGACCCGCCTGCTTTCCCTGATGGGAAGCAAGCTGGACGTTTCCTCCGTCTACGGGGAGGGCTCTACGTTCAGCTTCACGGTCGACCAGTATGTGCTGGATGAGGAACCCATAGGAGACGTACAGACGACCTACCGGAAGAAGATAGAGGAAGCCCCTGTCTACCATCAGGCTTTTACGGCACCTGATGCGAAGGTCCTCGTTGTCGATGATACGGACATGAACCTCTTCGTCGTCAAAGGCCTTCTGAAGGAGACGAAGATTTCCGTGGACACCGCCATGTCCGGCGAGCAGGGCCTGGCCAAGCTCAAGGTCTATGACTATGACATTATTCTCATAGATCACAAGATGCCCGGAATGGACGGCATTGAGATGCTGCACCGTCTGCGCCGGGAATCCATGAATCCCAACCAGCACAAGCCCTGCATCGCGCTGACTGCGAATGCCATGTCCGGGGCCAGGGATTACTACATCAGTGAAGGC
>JAZASQ010000019.1:0-21981 GCA_036343235.1 Lachnospiraceae bacterium | reverse complement strand
CTTCCTTAAGTACAAGGAAGGTCAGCCCTTCAACGACAATCACCTTCGTCCCTGCCCCATGCTCGAGAATCCCGAGAAGCTCAGAGAGATTGTCGCAGAGACGGGTGCCAAGTCCACGGATATGCAGTCGCCTGAGTCCGTCGATGACCTTTGCGCGAAGTGCGATCCCTACGCTGCCGAGTGGAAGGAGCGGGCTGAGAAGCTCTGGGCCGCTGAGCAGAAGGAGCGGGCCGAGCTTAAGGCAAAGCGCGAAGCCGAGAAAGCCGCAAAATCCGCCTGAGTTTATAGTTTGACATGACAGGTAAGCCCTGTTTTCCGGTTTCTGAAGAACCGCGAAAACAGGGCTTTTTCATGTCCAAAATTGTATTTAATTGTACTGATTTAACAGTCAAATATTTCAGATGAGTCCGAGAATGATGATGGCCGCCACAAGTACCAGCAGGATCCAGGTGCAGATGGGCCTGAGGAAAGCGGGAACCTCCAGCCCTTTTCCGGTATTGGCCTCGGCCGTGAAATTCTCCCAGCCCCAGCCGAACTTCCTTGTGCAGAAGAGAATGTAGATGAAGGCGCCGCAGGGAAGGATGAGGTTTGAAACGAGGAAATCCTCAAGGTCCATGAAGCTGCTTTCTCCGCCCATGGGGTGTATGCCGGACAGGACATTCGAGCCCAGGGCGCAGGGCAGGGACAGGAGGAAGACGGTGATAAGGCAGAAGAGAACAGCCTTCTTTCGGCCCCAGCCGGTCACGTCCATCAGCATGGCATTGATATTTTCAAAGACGGCCAGTACTGTGGAAAAGGCCGCAAACGTCATGAAGAGGAAGAAAAGGGCTCCCCAGATCCGGCCGGCCGGCATATGGTTGAAGATGTTCGGCAGGGTGATGAAGATGAGGGAGGGGCCGGAATCCGGCTGCACTCCGTAGGCAAAGCAGGCCGGGAAAATGATGAGGCCGGATGTGAAAGCAACAAAGGTGTCGAGGACGGAGACGCTGACGGCTTCACCCAGAAGAGAGCGATCCTTTCCAATATAGCTTCCGAAGATGGCCATGGAGCCCATGCCGATGGACAGGGTGAAGAAGGCCTGGTTCATGGCGGCTGTGATGACGTTCAGAAGACCGGCCTTTTCGATTTCTTCGATATTGGGTTTCAGGTAAAAGGCCAGGCCCTCTCCGCCTCCGGGCGTCACGATGCTGTTCACGGCCAGGATTACCATGATGACGAGCAGGGCGGACATCATGACCTTTGATACATTCTCAAGGCCCTTCTGCAGGCCGATGGCGATGATAGCAAATCCGATGATGACCACGGCGGCCATATAGCCGACCTGTTTTGCCGGACTCATCAGCATCTCGCTGAAGTAGGAAGTGACAGCAGCCGTATCCATGCCGTCAAATGTGCCTTTCAGCATCTCGACGAAATACTGCAGCATCCAGCCGGCCACCGTCGTATAGAACATCATGAGCAGGTAGTTCCCGACAAGAGAAACCTTCCCGTGGATATGCCACTTCTGTCCCGGCTTTTCCAGGACCTGGTACATCTTCACCGGGCTCTTCTGGGCCGCCCGTCCCATGGCAAATTCCATGGTCATGACGGGAATTCCCATGATGATCAGAAAGAAGATGTAGATGAGGACGAAGGCCCCGCCTCCGTACTGGCCCACGAGCCAGGGAAACTTCCACACATTTCCGATGCCGATGGCGCAGCCCGCTGAAATCAGGATGAAGCCGAGCCGGGACCCCAAGTGTTCTCTTTCCATTGGATATAACCTCCCTATTGTGCGTTAAAGTATCATACTACTTTCGCATTACAGGGGGTATTTGTCAAGCTTGGTATTCTATTCTATTCTATTCCACAGCCTCCCGAATCATTTCTGCATATCCCTTCTGTCCGGTCGGATTCAGGTGGATGCCGTCGCCGTAAAGCCAGTCGGGGTTGGCCGTGGCAGCTGCGGGCCAGTCGATAAGGCGGACGTTGGAGTTGTTTTCTGCCAGCTCATTTATGGTCGAGTTTACGTCCTGCTGCCAGGACAGATTTTTCCCGTAGGTCAGAACCCAGTAGATATGGCGGCTGTGGCCGATCTCATCGAGAAGGGCCTGACCTGTGGCAATATTGAAGGGGCCGTTCGTGCCCAGGGCAATGATCACGGTATCGCCAAGGGCCCCTTCTTTCTTCATTCCTGAGACGATTTCCCTTGCGGATTTCACCTGGCGGGATTCCTTCGCATCGACATTGATGCCGTCAATCTCATCCTGCAGGGCTTTGGCAGCCCCCAGCAAGACGGAATCCCCGATGGCCGTGACGGAGGCGCTATCTGCGGCGTCTTTTTCTTCGCCGGATGCAGCGCTTACAGAGGTATTTGTTGAAATGCCGGCTGCAACGCCATTTCGTTCCGGGAGGGAAGCAACCGACTTTTTCAGGGCAGCTTCGCCTTCCCTGATGGAGGTTTCCACTTCTTCAGCCACTGGATTTCTGGCGGGAGAGACAGCGATGGCTTTGGCACCGAGAATCATAACCATCACGGTCATAAGAGTCAGGGTCAGTGAGATTAGTTTTTTCATCATAGTTTCCTTTCATTTCGAGACGGAGTCCCCGGACGCGTCCTCATAGACCGGGTCGAAGTCCACTGCGTCTTCAGCGGTTAGTCCCGTAATTTCTTCTATGTCGGAACTGATGCGCTTTACCGTGGAAGATACGTCGGAGTCGTTTACTATAGAAGAACGCTCAGAATCGCTTATAGCGGAAGACGCTTCAGCTTCGTCTTTTTCGGAAGAAATACCGGTCCCGCTTTCTGTGAACAGCCACTTATGAAGTTCGGATACGTTTGAAGCCGCATCACAGGGAACTACAACGGAGCCGATGGTGTTTGACGGAGTTGCCGTGGACTTTTTGAAGGGATATCCTGTCGTTCCGGCAATGGTATAGTCCTTCACGGCACCTGCCAGCTGCAGGAGGTTTGCAGGCGAAAATGATGTGGATATGCAGGGGAACAGACTGTCCACGAGACAGCCCAGTTCTTTGGGGCTTGCGGAATGGACCGCTGCGAAGAGCTTCTGCAGGACGATCCGCTGGCGGGCGGCCCGGCCGAAATCCATGGAGGCCGTGTAACGGAGACGGCAGTAGGCCGTGGCCTGGACGCCGTCCGCATGCAGGGGGCCGGGGCCCTGGATGGAATGGGCTTTCTTCCCGGTGACGTCCGCCACTTCTTCTATGTAGGCATTGATTCCCGGATGATGTCCCGGCGGGTTCAGCTCGTCTTCCGTGATGCCGAGGTCGATTCCGCCGACAGCGTCCACGGCCTCGGTCACGGCCCGGAAATCTACAGCGACGAAATCATCTATATCGAGGTCGAGATTCCGGTTCAGCATGTCGATGGCTTCCTTTGCCCCGCCGTGGGCATAGGCGTAGTTGCATTTCCTGTATTTTCCGCTGCCGTCCACATCCATGATGGTGTCGCGGTATATGGAGGCCAGGCGGATTTCCTTTGTGTCATTATTTATGGAGCAGACCATGATGACGTCGGACTGGCCGGAGTCGAAATTTCCGTTCGAACGGTTGTCAATGCCGAAAAGGGCGATATTCGTATAGCCATTAAGCGTCCGCATTGCTGCCTCACTGATGTCGTTCACGGAGGTGGGCCCGAGCTTCTGAAAGTCTATTTTCCTGAATTTTGCCGAAACGAAGAGCGTGGCCGAAAGAACGGCTATGAGCACGCATTCTATGGTCAGCAGCATCCGGCGGAGCCGGCGGGCCCGCCTTCTTTTCTTCTTTTTTCTGAGTACAGCGTATTTTTTATTTTCCATAATGTTTTTTTCACCTCTATTGATGTCAGATAATAGGTCCACAGGGCCAGGGCCAGGATGACCGGAAGTTCTGCAATTTTTATACGAATGTAATTCCCGAACATTCCAGTGAAGATGAAGTTGACCGGGTACTGCCACAGGTAGATTTCAAAGCTGACGGCAGAGAAAAACCGTATACATTTCCGCAGCCCCGGACGGGACAGTCCCGGGCATTGCGCCGCAATGAGAATCAGATAGGCTGCCCAGACAGAAACTGCAGCCATGCCGCCGAGATAGAGGCCGGTATCGCTTCCGGAGACTTTCAGCAGCAGGAATGCAGCCACCAGAATGTTCGCACACAGGAAAAGACCGCGGGAAGGCGGGTGGCTTTTCATTATCCTCATGAAATATTTCCCGATGGGGTTGCCACTCCTAAAGGACAGACCGGCCAAAGCTCCGAGAAACAGGGGGAAAACCCGGGTCAGGGTCGAGTAATAGACGAAGCTGACCGAGTCCGTCAGCAGGTAACATGCGGGCATCAGGAGGCTCAGGGAAATCGTCCCGAAGCCCAGGAGCACGACCGTGGATTCCCGGTCCTTTTTCAGGGCCCTGCGGATGCCGCCGCAGAGCCAGGGCCAGAGCAGGAGAAACTGTATTTCCACGGACATGGTCCATAGGTGAGTGAAGGGGTTTGCGGTCCCGATGGCGGCGAAATAATCCTGCGCGAGGGCAATCTGCCGCCAATTGTAGATACCGAGAGCGGCGGAAAGCGTCTCTCCCCGGAGCCCGTACAGGGAGTCCGGAAGGAACATGGCCATGAGACCGCTGGTCAGGAGCAGGACGAATAGAACGGGCAGGCAGAGACGGCGAAATTTTCGGGAATAAAAGCTCACTATGCTTTCTGCCTGCTCCGGTTCGTCTTTTACGGCCAGGAGGAAGCCTGTGAGGACGAAGAAGAACTCCACGCCGAGAAAGCCGCCCGGCATCCTGTCCGGGAACAGGTGGAAAAGGAGAACGCTTATGAGGGCGCCGACCCTTATATAGTCCAGTCCCGGCATATATATTTTTTGAACCATAGAAATTCCTTTCTGCGCCGCAATAGACCGGTCATGAGGGCTGTCCGGCAGCGGCGCAATTTTTTCATGCAGGGAAAATAAAAAACTCCCCGGCAACGGAAAGCAGTATGCCATTCCGCTGTCAGGGAGTTTTTTGGAAGTTGTAAAAAAGTTGTAAATTCGAAAATTGAAGAGCCGGACTGCTGCACGTGCTCTGGGAATACAGGCATCGGGTGCAGCTGAGCCGGAAACTGTCCGGTCCCCGCAGTCAGCTGCCGCCCGGGAAGTGAATCCGGACGGATGTCCCCTTCCCGGGTGCTGAAGATATGGAAAGAGTGAGCCCCAGGGCATCCCTGATTTTTGCGGCAATGGCAAGGCCGAGCCCGAAGCCGCCGTAGCTGTGCTTCCGGGACTTGTCCACCATGTAGAATGGCTCGAAGATTTTTTCCATGTCATCCGAAGGGATGCCTCTTCCCGTATCCGTAATGGTGAGTTCAGAAGGGCTTGATACGAGGGTCAGCCTCTTTTCGCTGCTATCTGCCATGGCTTTGATTGCATTATCCATAATATTTGAGACCAGGATGGACAGAAGGCCGGGGTCCGTGACGGCCGTCCCGCTTCCTTCCATGGTGAGCGTGATGCCCGCTTCTTTAAGGCGCAGGGTATAGCCCTCAGCCGCCTTCTGCAGAAAAGCAGGAAGGTCGATTTCTTCCGGAACGAGCGGTTCCTTTTCCACGGTCAGAAGGCGGATCAGGGACTCCGTCAGGGACTGGATGCGCAGGCCTCCGCTGTGAATCTGCCTCAGGCCTTCCTTCATGGGCCCTTCCTCCGCTTTCGGCAGCAGGAGGGAAGCGTAGCCGATGATGGACGTCAGGGGTGTCCGGATTTCGTGGGTCAGGCTCCCTATGAAGCGCTCCTGCTCTTCGTTTTTTTCCTCCAGGGTGGCAATCCGTTCCTCTATCTGGCCCTGCATTATTCCTACAGAACGGGAAAGTTCGCTGATTTCCGTAATGTTTGATTCCTCAGAAAGGGCAGTCGTGTAGTCGCCGCCCGCTATCCGGTCCGCCTGGTCCGTGAGACGGGACAAAGGGCGGGTGATGCTCTTTGAAATCAGAAGGATGGCAAAAACGATGAGAAGGCCGCCCAGAAGGTCGAAAAGCAGAAGGTTGCGGATATAGGTCTGTCGGTCCGTGTATATGTACGTGACGTCTGTCGTATAGATCAGGGTATATCCGCTGCTGTTAAAATCAAATGTTCCGGCCACAAGGAGCTCGTAGCGCGTGCCGGAGTAATGCTGAACCCAGTGGCTGAGTTCGCCTTCCGTGACGTGAAAGCCCTCCGGCCGGAGAATTTCCCGGCGGAGGGAGGTGGCAATCAGAGTGTTCATATCGTCTGTCCAAAGCTCAGCCCCCCTCGTATGGGTTGAGAGGCCTCCATAGTAGGTGCCCAGGCGGTTGGAAAGCATCTCTCTGTCCCGGGTGTGTTCGCTTGCGTCCGGGACTGCGCCAAGGACGTTCGTGAGGCTTGCGGTCTGGTCGTTTGCCTCATAAACGGCATTCTGCATCTCCTCCCGGTAGGCCGAGAAGACCATCATGCCGCCGAAGAGGTTTATGATGACGAGAAAGAGGACTGAATAGACGATGGCAAGATGGGTGGCGAGTTTCATGACAGTTTCCTCAGGCGGTAGCCCAATTTGTAGACGGTTTCAAGCTCTTCCGTAAGGCCCAGTTTGCTCCTGAGGGCACTGACATGGACGTCGACGGTCCGGGTGCCTCCGAAATAGTCGTAGCTCCAGACACTGTCGAGAAGCTGCTCTCGGGAAAAAGCCTGCCCCTGGTGCTGCAGGAGGAAGGAGAGAAGCGCAAACTCCTTTTCCGTGAGCGCTACGGGAGTCCCGTCTTCCGTGACCCGGTGGGCGTCTTCCTCGAGAATAATATTTTTGTACGAAAGCGGTTCCCTGCCTTCATCCTTGCTGCCCGTCTCCGGGGTGCCGGCGCTGCGGCGCAGGACGGCCTCAATCCGGGCCACAAGCTCCACGGGCTCGAAAGGCTTCGTGATGTAGTCGTCCGCCCCGGCCTTCAGCCCCAGGACCCGGTCGGAGACAGTGCCTTTTGCCGTCAGGAATATGACGGGTACATTCCTTTCACGAAGCAGGGGCAGGAGGCTGTACCCGTCCTTCCCCGGCAGCATGATGTCGAGAATGGCGAGGGCGAAGCCCCCTTCTTTAATTTTTTCTTCCCCTTCGTTTCCGCCAGCGGCCTCTGTTACAGGGAAGCCCTCCATCTGAAGGGTCATTTTTATGAGTCCCCGGACTCCGTCGTCGTCTTCGACAACGAGAATCGCGGGTTTCGCTGCATTTTCCATGTGAACTGCCCTAAAGAATCTGCTGTTTTTCTCCGTCAGTATAGCAACATTTGTCTGTTTTTGGAAAGAAAATAATAAATGACCTGAAGCAGGCACTTTTCGGTTCCCCGAGAGCGGCAGCATCAGGCCATTTGAAGCTTTGAATTGTATTTGACTATATTATGTAAGTTCCCGCTTCCGGTTGACCCGCCGCATCATGAGCCATGCGACCAGGCAGGAAGCCCCTTCTGCGATGGGGAAGGTAATCCAGACAAGGGCAGCAGGAGCGCCTCCTGCGACAATGATGCGGGTCAGAGCATATGCCACGGGCAGGACGAAAAGGAGCTGTCTGCAGACGGAAATTACGAGGGATTCCATACCGCACTCGAGGGCCTGGAAGATGCCCTGGAAGGCTATGTTCGCCCCGGCGAACCAGAAACTGAAGGCGATGATGCGGATGGCGGAGACGCAGAGGTTCCGGGTGTCGCCTGAAAGTCCGAAGACACCTGCAATGGGGCCTGCGAAAATTTCAAGAGCCACGAACCCGGCGGTCATTATTATTAATGTATATGTCATACCCCAGCGGATACCGTCCTTGATGCGGGGCTTACTGCCCATGCCGTAGCTGTAGGAAACGATGGGGGTGATGGCGTCCCGGAGCCCGAAGGCCGCGAAGAGGATGAACTGTTGGATCTTGTAGTAGAGGCCGTAAGCAGTGACGACATTCTCCCCAATCTGCACGAGGATGATGTTCAGGAAGTAGGTCATGAAGGACATCAGGGCCTGAGAGATGATAGCAGGCAGGCCGATGGAGTAGATCTGGCGGATAATGCGGCAATTGGGTTTTATGAAGCGCAGGCCGTTATCGAGCTCCTTGTTCAGACGCAGGTGGAAAGTCAGAGCGAGGATGAGCGAGAGAATCTGGCCGACAACAGTGGCAAGCGCTGCCCCACGAACACCCATCTCAGGGAAACCGAGGAGACCGAAGATCATGATGGGGTCCAGAATAATATTGGCAATGGCGCCACTGACCTGAGCGATGGTGGAATAAAGTGACCGGCCCGTTGCCTGCAGAACCTTTTCGAAAATAGAGAAGTAGATGATGCCCATGGAAAGCGTTGTGCAGATTATGAGGTAGTCATGTCCCATACCGAGAATCATCTCATTCGTTGATTGGGTTCGGAGGTAGGGGTCGATGCCGACAAAGGCAAAGATTAGGAAAATCACATAGATGATAGTTGCCAGAAATACGCCGTTTCCTGCTGCAAGACTTGCCTGTTTCCGGTCTCCCTGGCCGAGAGAGCGGGAGAGGAGGGCATTGACGCCGACGCCTGTACCTATGGCAACTGCCACCATCAGCATCTGAATGGGGAAGGCCAGGGTCAGGGCGTTTAAAGCCTGCTCGCCCACGCCTTCAATATTGGCAACGAAGGCACTGTCCACGATATTGTACAGGGCCTGCAGCATCATGGAAAGGATCATGGGAAGTCCCATGGAAATCATGAGCTTCTTCACGGGCATCGTGGCCATGCGGCCTCGCACCTCTTTCGGACTTTCGTCCTTATACTCCTTTTTCTCTTTTTCCTGTGCCTTTGCACCGGAAAGCATAAGGCGTTTTGTTTCGTCCATTTGTCTCTCCTTTTTCTCCACAAAAAAGTGCGCAACCTCTGGAAGGTTCCAAAGATTGCGCACATGACTTCAATATCGATGCCGGACTTACATCTTGACAGGGATTATACCGCCTTTTTTCACAAAAAAGCAAGCAGAAATTTGTAGAAAATGCACATCTGGAATCATTGTTGACATTCAACAATTAAATAAATTGACGCACGACAACCTACATGGTAATATCGGCGCAAAGGAGGTAAACTCTATGCTGCAGAACGGGATTGACCATGACATTCAGGATATGCGGTATCTGAAGTGGTCAAATGTACGCTCTTCGTCCGGGACCGCCGGCACTTTTCTGAAAGCTTCGGAGGAAACGGGCGGAACGAAAGTCTACTACAAGATGTCGAATTTTGACTATGTAAATGGAGTCGTTGGTCACGAGTGCATCAATGAAATCATTGCAGACAGGCTTTTCTATCTGCTCGGCATTGATCATCTCATGTACTGCCTGCTGCATGCCCTTGTGACGGTCGATGAAAAGGACTTTGAGACTTATATCTGCGCCTCGGCGGACTTTAAGAAAAAAGGAGAGTCGAAAATCGCCTTGGACGACCTGTACGACCTGCAGCATGAGCCCGGAGAAGACCGGATGGCCTTCTGCCGCAGGATGGGCTGGGAGGAGGCCATCTATCGCATGACGGTGGCTGACTTCCTGATTATCAACAGGGACCGCCATGGGGCAAATATCGAGGTCTTAAAGTCGGAAGACGGGTATCGCCTGGCTCCCCTGTTTGATCACGGGCTATCGCTGCTTTTCTCCTGTTATGACGGTAGGGGAGTGGAGGAATTTGATCCGCTGGCAGACCTTCCGGTACAAAGCTTCCTTTCGAGCCATTCTCTATTTGAAAACCTGGAGGCGATTCAATCAGAGAAAAGACCGGTTTTTCAGCCCCTTCATGAAACGGACCGGGAGTATATTCTGGAAGGCCTTGACGGACTATTGTCCCCGCAGCATCTTGAAAAAATCTGGCAGGTCATTTGGCAGAGGTGGAACTACTATGAAGCTATGCAAAATCACTGATGAGACCAGGCATATTTCTGTCGGTCTTTTATATTTTTATGAAAAGAGCGACACATACATCATTGAGCTCTCGCCGGACCTGTCGCTGGAGGATGCACCAATTTTCTTTGACAGTTTTCTGAGAAGGAAGGAATTCACGGTTGGACCGGCGGAAAGCCGTCGCTTTGTGGAAAGCCGCATCGTTCCCCGGGACCGGCAGAATCTGCGCAGTATTTTGGAAAACGCAGGGATGCGGGAATATGAACCTTTCCGCCTGCTTCTTCTCGCGGAAGGGAGATGTTCTCAGGATGACTGCGTGATCCGGCCGATTTCTTCGGAACCCGACTGGATGGCCGGGCGAAAGAAACAGTGGCTCGTGGAAGCGGATGCCCTCCCGGACAGGCGGTATTATTTTTCATTTCGGGATGGAACAGAAGGGATTGCAGCCCTGGAACCCCTGGTCAGAAATGACCGGACGCTTGCGGTCATTCTTCAGAAGTATGATGAATTATCAGCTGCAAAGCTCATTGGCGGCGGAAGGACTGTGGATTTCGGGAGCGGCCGCATACTGATGAGTAATGCGGTTTATGATAATGGTCTGCTTGAGCTGCCTCGTCCAGGAGATAGGGAGGCCATCTTGCAGGGAAGCCTCGTTGATGTGCCGGACCTCTGCAGCGAGCTTGGTGTCTCCCGCCAATATATAAACCGCCGCATTCAGGAGGAGGGCATACAGCCCTTCCGGAAATGCGGCGGGAACAATCTTTATCTGCGAAAAGATGTATTTGCCCTGTTTGACTACTGAATTGAGAAAAGGCAAAAAAGGGCCTGCGAACTTGTGTGATGCAGATTCGCAGACATTTGCGACTGAAATCCGATGGTTTCAAAACCCCAGGTCGTCGTTTATGAGAATGACAGATAAACGCCCTGCGTGCCGTTCAAAACGGGTGATCAGGAAGTTGCAGCAGATGGTCTCCGGCGATTTACAGTCGGCGCAGGCCCCTGTCTTCGTGCAGGGGGTATTGACGCCGAAGCGGGTGGCATTGATGGGGGCAGCGATGTTCCTGGCCCTCTTGATGGCGGAGTCGATGTCCGGGCAGACCTTGTTCATACCGATGAGGTAGAGGACGTGCTCCGGCCCGTAGGCCAGGCAGGAAACCCGGTTTGAGTTTCCGTCGATATTTACGATGACGCCGTCGTTTGTGATGGCGTTGGCACTGGCAATGAAGTAGTCGGCCCCGTATGCGGCAAGCTCTGCAGCTCTCTTGTCAGCCGCGTTGTTTCGGTCGAGATAGTTGTATTTCTTATCCTTCAGGGCTGCAGTAAGCCCGATATCTGCCGCGGTCTGGCATCCTCCCATAGTGACACTTGCCCCCTCGGGGATGATTTTGAGAGCCTTCTTCAGGGCCTCTTCCTTCGAGGCAGCGTAGAAGCCCTCCATGTTTCTGGATTTCAGGCCTTTGATGACGGTCTGGGCCAGGTTTTCATTCCGCTTGAATTCAATTTCATTCATGTCTTTTCCTCCTGAATCCCTTTGAAAAAAAGTATTTCCATTACATTCGGAGTCCATGCTGTCGGATGCTGAGTCTCATATCTGTCCTGCTGTTGCATCCGGTTCCGGTTTTTAATCTTCTCCATTCAGCACCACGGGTGTGTAGCCGTGGTGGACGGCTTTAAGGAATGTGGTGAAAACGTCAGAAGTCTTCATGCGCAGCGACGACGTATTGATGCAGGGGTGACAACCGAAGCAGTCGCTTTGTAACACATCTTCGTCCACGAGGAGTTTTACATTATTCTCATAATCATTCATGAGGCCCATGACGGAGACGGAGCCGGGCGTGATGTCGAGGAACTTCTCCATGTACTCCTCCGGCGCAAAGGACAGACGGGCGGAGCCGATCTGTTTTGAGATTTCCTTCGTCTTGAACTTCTTGTCGTCGCGGATCATGAGGAGATAAAAGTCCGTCTGCTGCCGGTTGCAGAGAAAGAGGTTCTTGCAGACGACGGCCGGGTAGAGGACCTTGTCGATAGCGGCGCAGGCTTCCATCGTGAAGGCCGCTTCGTGGTCGACTCGTTCGTATGCTATGCCGAGAGAGTCCAGAAGGTCGTAGACGCGGATTTCCTTTTCCAGACGGCCAGTGCAGTCCACGGGACGGCCTTTTTCAAGCGTGAGTTCCATTTACTTTTCCTTTCAAAGGATGCACCTTGAAATCATATCGCTACAGCGATATAATTCTTTCGAGAGATGGTTTCTGAGAGGAACAGGCATGATTGTCTATCACGGTTCGGATCATATTATAACACAGCCCGTTTTTCACGGGGGTAAACGGACAAATGATTACGGATATGGTTTCTATATGACGGAATCCGCTGATTTAGGCCGGGAATGGGCCTGCTCGGGGGGGACAGACGGCTTTTTGAATTCATATGAGCTGGACACAGAAGGTCTTTCCGTGCTCAATTTCAACGATGAAGCCTATACTATTCTGAATTGGCTTGCTGTGCTGACTCATTATCGGACATACTGGGAAAAAGGCAGTATTGCGGAAGAGGCGAAAAATTATCTGCAGGAGAATTTTTTCGTTGATGTGGAAAGGTATGACGTGATTCGCGGATACCGGGCCGATGACTCCTATTTTTCTTTTGCCAGGGATTTTGTGGCAGGAACGATTTCTCTGAGAAAGCTGTCTGAAGCCATGCGTCTTGGCAAATTGGGCGAGCAGATTGTCCTGAAAAGCAGAAAAGCCCATGAGGCTGCTTCTTTTCTTCAGGCGGAGCCTGTAGACAGCAGCCTGTACTATCCGAAGCGAATGGAACGGGACCGGACTGCCAGGCGGGAATATCGGGAGTCACGAAATACAGCTGACAATGTAAACGATATTTATATGCTGGATATTCTTCGTGAGGGAATGACAAATGACGATTTGCGCTTACGATGAGGCTTATCTTGAATCTGCGCAGCGGACATTGGGCGAAGCTGTTGATTTTGCGGTCCTGACGCTGGGACTTGAACCGGATACCTTCGCGGCTGCCTTCTGTGTTTCTGCCTATTCAAAACGCTTTGGACAGGGAGAGCCTGCGCTCATCGTCGGAATGACCGGCTGCGAACTTGCCCGCCGGATACTGGATTCTGTCCGCATGGCCTATCCCAACGGCCCGGATACATTATATCAGGACAAGTCTCCGGAATACTGGGCGGGATGGGCTCTTGCTTTTGCCCAGTGGCAGACGGCTGAATCCTTTTCTGCCATCCTGCAGGCGCTTCCGCTTTCAAAAATCATTGAAATGTATCCGACCTTTCACGAAATGGATGTTCTTCATTTTTCTGACTTTGTTTCAAAGGAACTGGCCAGAGTACATCCCCACACCCGCCTTCGCGAAAAGAGAGAAAACTGCGGGCTTTCCCAGGCGGGCCTGGCTGCCGCTTCGGGAGTTTCCCTCCGTCAGATTCAGCTTTTTGAGCAGCGGCAGCGGGATATAAACAAGACATCGGCCGCTACCCTGCTTCGCCTTTCCAAAGTCCTTTCCTGCCGCATGGAAGACCTGCTGGAATGGAGTTCCCTATGATTTCCCACGGCTTCGGCCCGTATATTGACGAGGACAGCCGGACACTGATCCTCGGCAGCTTTCCATCGGTCAAGTCCCGGGAGGCGGACTTTTTCTACGGCCACCCGCAAAACCGCTTCTGGAAGGTGCTTGAGAGGGTCTTCGATGATAATATAAATCCCGTAGACAGTACGGACCCGGGCCTTGCAGGAAAGCCTGCACTTTCGGACGGAAGCGGCAGGGCTTCTGTTTCGGATGCGTTTCATACGGCAAACAATCCGACTGCGATTGCCGCCAAAAAGTCCTTTCTCAGGCGCCACCACATCGCTCTCTACGACGTCATCGAATCCTGCACGATTACGGGTTCGTCGGATTCTTCAATCCGGGACGTCGTTCCGGCAGACATCCTGGGCCTTCTCAATGCGGCACCCATCGAACGGATTTTTGTAAACGGCAGGACCGCGAAGAAATATTACGACAAATATCTCTATACGCTCTGCGGGCAAACAGCTGTCTGCCTGCCTTCGACGTCGCCGGCGAATGCGGTCTGGAATCTTGAAAAACTGGCGGCTGAATGGAAAATAATTGCAAGGCCGGAAATACGCTTTGTTGATTTGAATTCCAACTTTTATCGCGACAAGGATACCCGGGACGGATACCTGGTCTGGTCCGCCCCAGAGCATGCTGAAAATACTACTTCTGAGCTACATGGTCCCTCATTTGATGGCACACGCGCTGCGTTTTCTTCTCTTCCCCTGATTCGCTTTCATTCTCTTGACAAGATAAGATTTGTTGATGCGTCATTCACCACAAGATTTGGCGGCACAAGCAAAGGACTTCTCGGCTCCCTGAACCTGGGATTCAACAGAGGCGATTCGGAAGAAAACCTGAAAGAAAACTGGAGCCGCTGTGCGAAAGCCTGTGACTGCGTCCTCGAACGGATGATTGCAACTGACCAGGTTCACGGAACGGAAATTCTCCGGGCGGTGAAGGGAATGGGGCTCGCCCCGGCTTCCGGAAGCGCGGAAGCGGCGGCCGCCAGATTTGAAGCTGCTTTCTTGCGCCCCCGGGTCACATCTGTTGACGGCTTTTGGTCCGATACGCCGGGCCTTACCCTCTGCGCTTCCTTCGCCGACTGCGTGCCGGTCTATCTTGCCGACCCGGTGGGAAAACGGATTTCTCTCGTCCACTCAGGCTGGAAGGGGACGGTCGGACAGATTGCCGGAAAAGCGGTGCGGATCCTGGCCGGGCAGGGAAGCAAACCGCAGGACATCATTGCCGTCATCGGGCCCTCCATCAGCGGAGAGCATTATGAGGTAACAAAGGATGTGATCAAGGCCTTCCGGGAAGGGCAGATCTACGCAAATGGCGAGAAAACGGCAGTCACAGTCACTGGCGACAATACATCAGAGATTGAGGCTCCACGGTCGGCTCTCTACACCGAAACAGAACTCAGGGACATCTATGTGCAGACGGACAGAATTCACTACCATCTGGACCTCTGGGCCGCCATCTACTATACCCTAGTCCACGCAGGAGTAAGGCCGGAAAACATCCACTTCTCCGGTATCTGTACCTGGGAGAATGCGGACATCCTCTGGTCGCACCGGCGTTCCGGCGGGAAGCGGGGGAATATGAACGCGTTTCTGAAAATCAGAGAATGAAAGCTCTGACCACGAAAAATCCCCGCCCACTCTTGAAATCAAGGAGCAGGCAGATATTTTTACCTTCTATCCATTCTGTAAAAAACAGGTAAAATTGCAGTCCGTTTTTCCGGGGAAATGCAATAATAATGAGGGCGCCGGGGCAGAACTGCATCGTCCGTCTTTTCGCCGGTTTTCAGGTTTTGTCCCTGTCGTTGTCAGGCGTGTCTTCGCTGCTTTCCGTGTCGCATTCCTCTTCGGTGATTTTTAAAGTATGACCATTCTTCCTTATCCGGATATAGGATTCGAGAATCCCGACGGCTTCCATCTGGTCTTCGGGGGCAACACGGCCCGCGGTTTCAATCAGGACCTGCATGCCGGTTCCGGACTTTCCTTCAAGTCTCTGATCCAGACGGGCGAAGAAGTCTCCGGTTTTCATACCCAGGCCCCCGCGAACTATTCCGGCTACGGTCATGAGCTTGGGGTCTGTCTCGGATGCTAGAAGTGAGCTCAGAGTGCTGGCAGACATTCCTGCCTTGCCGGCCATGAGGTTTATTGTCGCATGCCGTTCGTCCTGCAGTTCCTTGATCAGGTCCTTTGCGGCCGGAAGAAAGGCTTCTTTGTATCTGTCTATCCGTTCCGGCACGTCCTTGTAGAAATCTTCAATGTACTTCATTTTTTGAACCTCCTTTGGAAATTTTTTTTCAGCGTAGCGAAAGGATTTGCGGCCCACAATGAAGGCGCACCGAATGAATTTGCGGAGTGCCGTAAAGAAAAAACTAAAAATCAAGAGAAACAGGACTGTATCAGAGACGGAAAAATCTCGGGAAAAAATTTGAGTTTCCTTGCTGAAAGAGAAAGAAAAAGGAAATCGGAAAAATTACACCGGTGGCAAGGGGGATGGGCTAGTGGTAAAATAGTCAGGTTCCTGCATTCCCGCCTATAAATTTCGGAGGCGGAAATGAGCTTGTTTTACATTAGTCATAAGGCGCGAAAAGGCGCTGCTTTCATACGGAGTGAGATATGAGTTTCGTTCACCTGCACACCCATACGGCCTATTCCCTGCTGGACGGGTCAAACCGCATCAAGGACTACATCGCAAAGGTGGTATCCGACGGGCAGAATGCTGCCGCTATCACGGACCACGGCGTCATGTACGGCTGCATAGAGTTCTATAAGGAAGCGAAGAAGCAGGGAATCAACCCTGTCATCGGCTGCGAGATCTACGTGGCTCCGGGCAGCCGCTTCGACCGGGAGCGGATTGACGATGAGGCCTACTATCACCTGATTCTCCTGGCAGAGAACAATACGGGCTACGGGAACCTCATGAAGATAGTATCGACCGGCTTTGCGGAGGGCTTCTACCGGAAGCCCCGGGTCGACTTCGAGACCCTGGAGAGGTACCACGAGGGCCTCATCTGCCTTTCCGCCTGCCTGGCCGGTCAGGTGCAGAGGGAACTGCAGAAGGGAAACTACGAGGGGGCGAAGGAACTGGCCCTTAAGTACGACAGCCTCTTTGGCAGGGACAATTACTTCCTCGAGCTGCAGGACCACGGGCTGCCCATGGACCGGACCGTGATTTCGGGTCTTCTTCGGATTCACACGGAGACCGGGATTCCGGTCGTCTGCACGAACGACTGCCACTATACGAATGCTGAGGATGCTGAAGCTCACGACGTCCTCCTCTGTATACAGACGAAGAAGAAGGTCCAGGATGCTGACCGCATGCGCTATGAGGGCGGCCAGTACTATGTGAAGAGCGAGGAGGAGATGCGAAAGCTTTTCTCCTACATTCCTGAGGCTGTGGACAATACCCAGGTCATCGCAGACCGCTGCCATGTGGAGATTGAGTTCGGCGTCACGAAACTGCCCCGTTTTGAAGTGCCGGAGACCTACGATTCCTGGACCTACCTCAATAAGCTCTGCGGGGAGGGCCTGTCCCGCCGATACCCGGATCTCTATGAGGCTGTCCCCTCTGACCACGGGGAAGCGGCGGCCTATGTGAAAGTCAGGGACGGAGCGGATAAGGAGAAGGCCGGGACCTACAGTGACCGCCTCTCTTACGAACTTTCTGTCATACAGAAAATGGGCTACGTGGATTATTTCCTGATTGTCTGGGACTTCATCCACTTTGCCAAGTCGAATGGAATTCCTGTGGGCCCGGGACGTGGTTCTGCAGCGGGCTCCCTCGTTTCCTATACGACGGAGATTACGAATATCGACCCCATGAAGTACGACCTCATCTTCGAGCGTTTCCTGAACCCGGAGCGGGTAAGTATGCCCGATATCGACGTCGATATCGCGGACGACAGGCGCAGTGAGGTCATCGACTATGTACGGAAGAAATACGGGGACGACTGTGTCTGCCAGATTGTGACGTTCGGTACCATGGCGGCAAAGAACGCCATTCGCGATGTGGGCAGGGTCATGGACCTTTCCTATTCCCTGGTGGATTCCGTGGCGAAGGAAATTCCGGACCGCCTGCCGGATTTGCCTGTCACCATAGATAATTCCATCGCGAAGAACCCCCATCTTAAAGAGATGTATGAAGGGGACCCGGTTGTCCGTGAACTCATCGATACAGCCAGGAAGCTGGAAGGCCTGCCCCGGAACGCTTCCATGCATGCGGCCGGCGTCATCATTTCAAGGGAGCCCATGGAGACTTATGTCCCCCTGGCCCGCGTCATGGCCGGCGGTCCCCTTGTGACCCAGTACGAAAAGGGGACGGTTGAGGAACTGGGCCTTCTCAAGATGGACTTTCTGGGGCTTCGGACTCTGACCGTTATCAGCGACTGCTGCGACATGGTGGAGAAGAACCACGGGCTCCG
This sequence comes from Lachnospiraceae bacterium, assembly GCA_036343235.1. Lineage (GTDB taxonomy): Bacteria > Bacillota > Clostridia > Lachnospirales > Lachnospiraceae > RUG306. The sequence continues at coordinate 4,122 of JAZASQ010000019.1, read as the reverse complement.
TCTCGACATGGACCATATCGACTTCACGGACCGGGAGACCTTCCAGACCATCGCGTCAGGCAAGTGCGAGGGCATTTTCCAGCTTGAAAGCGCGGGTATGAAGTCCTTCATGACAGAGCTCAAACCGGAGACCATTGAAGACGTCATTGCCGGCATCTCCCTCTACCGACCGGGCCCCATGGACTTCATCCCCCGGTATTTGAAGGGCCGACGGGACCGGGACCACATCCACTACGATACGCCGGAACTGGAACCCATACTGAAGAATACATTCGGCTGTATGGTCTACCAGGAGCAGGTCATGCAGATTGTGCGGGACCTGGGAGGCTTCTCCCTGGCCCGGTCCGACCTCGTGCGGAAGGCCATGTCAAAGAAGAAGACTGAAGTCATGCAGGAGGAGCGGCAGAACTTCGTCTACGGAAACGAATCCGAGGGCATAGAGGGCTGTATCAAAAAGGGTATCCCCGAGGATGTGGCGAACCACATCTATGACGAGATGATTGACTTCGGCAAGTACGCCTTCAATAAGTCCCACGCGGCGGGCTATGCTGTGGTGGCCTTCCAGACGGCCTACTTAAGGACCCATTATCCTGCCGAATTCTTCGCGGCCATGATGACATCCGTCATGGACCGGACCCCCAAAGTGGCTGAATATATCGGCGTCGTTCGGGATATGGGCATCAAAGTCCTTCCGCCGGACGTGAACTTAGGAAGCGGCCCCTTTACAGTGGAAGAGGGCAATATCCGCTTCGGCATGTACGCGGTCAAGTCCATCGGGACGGGAGTCATCGATGCCATAGTTGATGAGCGTCAATTGAACGGACCCTATGGAAATCTCTCCGACTTCATAGAACGGGTCCATGGCAGAGAGATAAATAAAAAAGCCATCGAGAACCTCATAAAAGCCGGGGCCCTTGACGGCTTCGAAGGAAACAGAAGGCAGAAGCTCATGGTCTATTCGGAAATTCTCGATTCCGTGAACGACCGCTCGAAAGGACAGGTGGCAGGCCAGATTTCCCTCTTCGACATCGCGGACGAGACGGCGAAAGCTGACTTTAGGGCAGTCATGCCGAACGTAGCCGAATTCGACAAGTCCATGAAGCTCTCCTTTGAAAAGGAAGTCATGGGCATCTACATCAGCGGCCACCCGCTCGAGGACTATCTGCCCATGCTGAAGAAGAACGCGACAGCTTCTTCCCTGGACTTTATGCTTCCTGATGACGAGGACACGGAAAAATCTGACGACGAGGACGGTGTGAAGATGGCCCGGATTCCCGACGGTAAATATGTGACCATCGGGGGCCTCGTGTCCGAAAAGACGCCTCATTTCACGAAGAACAATCAGGCCATGGCCTTTGTGACCATTGAAGACATGACGGGGACCGTGGAGATCATCTTCTTCCCCAAGACCTATGAGAAATACCGGGACCTTCTGAACGAGGACGAAAAGCTCCTGGTCCGCGGCCGGGCCTCCGTCGAAGAGAACAAGCCGGCCAAGCTTATCGCGGAATCGGTGGTTCCCTTTGACAAGGTGCCTTCCACCCTCTGGGTGAACTTCCCGAACAAGGAGACTTATGATACTAATGTAAAGCCTCTCTCAGATACGATTTCCCGGTATCCCGGGGACACCCACCTGTGGATTTACCTCTCGGCAGAGAAAGCCCGAAAGGACTTCACCCCCCAGGGGGGCGTCCAGCTTTCGGCAGGCCTGGTCGAGGACCTGAAGAAGACCTACGGGGAAAATAAAGTATTTGTATCTCCCGGCCGGGCGGTGTTTAGCTGAGCAATTTGAAAGATATTTTTGGCCGGTGGAAAGAATGTCCTCGGGGTCTGTTACATTGTTTTACAGGGCATGCAAAATTCCTGTAAAGCCCTCTCTTTTCTATTGAAATCATAAAGGAAAGTGGGTAGAATAAACTCCGTGTGAGTTTTTTTGAAAGTGAGGACTTATATTATGGCAAATGCTGTAACAACGATAGGCGTGCTGACATCAGGCGGTGACGCTCCCGGAATGAACGCAGCCATCCGTGCCGTCGTCCGCGAGGGCCTGGCAAACGGCTGCACTGTCAAGGGTATCCGGAGAGGCTATTCGGGCCTGCTCGAGGAAGAAATCATTGACATGGACGCCCATTCGGTTTCCGATATCATCTCCCGCGGCGGTACGATTCTGCAGACGGCCCGCTGCCCCGAGTTCGTTCAGCCCGAGGTACAGAAGAAGGCGGCCGGAATCCTGAAGGACCACGGCATTGACGGTCTCGTCGTCATCGGCGGTGACGGCTCCTACCGGGGTGCCCAGAAGCTTTCCCATTACGGAATCAATACCATCGGCCTTCCCGGCACGATCGACCTCGACATTGCCTGCACGGAATACACAATCGGCTTTGATACGGCGGTCAATACGGCCATGGAAGCCATCGACAAGGTCCGGGATACTTCGACATCGCATGAGCGCTGCTCCATCGTGGAGGTCATGGGCCGGGGCGCCGGCTACATTGCCCTCTGGTGCGGCATTGCGAACGGAGCTGAGGATGTCCTTCTTCCCGAGAAGTACAATTATGACGAGCAGGAGCTCGTAAACCATATCATTGCAGGCCGTAAGCACGGCAAGCAGCACCACATCATTATCAATGCCGAGGGAATCGGCCATTCAACCTCTATGGCCAAGCGAATCGAGGCAGCGACCGGCATCGAGACCCGGGCCACGATCCTCGGCCACATGCAGCGCGGCGGCTCGCCCACCTGCAAGGACCGCGTCTATGCTTCGACTATGGGAGCTCTGGCGGCGGATCTTCTCTGCGAAGGAAAGACGAACCGCGTCGTCGGCTACCAGCACGGCGAGTTCGTGGACGTCGACATCGATGAGGCCCTGGCCATGACGAAGGGCCTGGACGAGTACCAGGTCAAGATCTGCAAGTCTCTGGGTAATGCATATTGATTGCTGCCTCATGACTAATACAGTACACGCAGAGCGTATATCCTGTATTTTTTCACCCGAACGCTTTTCATGGATGTAATCACAAGTACAAAAAATCCGGCGGTCAGAAAAGTCTCCTCTCTGCTTGCTTCCTCAAGGGAGCGGCGCAGGGAGGGACTTTTCGTCGTTGAAGGACCGCGTATGGCCGGGGAGATACCTATCATGTACCTTCGCGGGCTCTACATGACGGAAGACTTTGCAGCAGGAGCCGGTGGAAGGGACCTCCTGCAGAAAGCCGGGTCAGCGGATCGTACTGTGGCGGAGGGCGCTGCTATAGGGCGCCTTGGCGCTCTGGAGCAGACAGAAGTTGAAAATACAGATGTGCCGGTGATATTCGTCTCTGAAGATGTCATGCAACATATGAGCGGGACCGAGCACCCCCAGGGGGTCCTGGCCCTTGTGGATATGGGGGCCGTGCGGAAAGAGCCAATATCAGGCTTCCCGGCGATTTTCCTTGAGGACGTTCAGGACCCGGGAAATCTGGGGACGATTATTCGGACAGCGGAGGCGGCAGGCATTTCGGCGGTCTATATGAGCTCCGGCTGCGCGGACATCCTTTCCCCTAAGGTGGTCCGCTCGACTATGGGCTGTCTTTTCCGGGTGCCTCTGATTCGCCTGGAGGGGGAAGAATTCTATGCAGAAATCAGGAGGCAGCAGGAGAGGGGAATCCGCTTCATAGCGGCGGCTCTGGGCGGAACCAGGGTTTACGATGAAATCACCTACGATGAGAAGACAGCCTTTCTGATCGGGAATGAGGGGAACGGACTTACGGCGCGAGCCATTGCGAGCGCTGACGAGAAGACCATTATCCCCATGGAAGGGCATGTGGAGTCTCTGAATGCAGCGGTTGCGGCGAGTATTCTCATGTTTGAGGCGTCACGACAGAGGCGGTCACGGAGATAAAGCCGGAAGTACATTTGTTACAGCCCGGTTTCCCAAACACATTGCAAATACAGTATTTAGAAGGCTTTTTGCGTAGATTTTCGCGAAACGCTGCGGTCTTTTATGCTATAATGTATGAAAATCTGGTTTAAGATCTGGAAAAACAGTAAGCTCGTGCAGGACGTCACAATAGAGGACGATAGTCGGGAGACGAGAACCCACAAGGTCATGAATGCCCTCGGCGAGGCCTGCCGGACCTTCGACCT
>JAZASQ010000018.1:0-22838 GCA_036343235.1 Lachnospiraceae bacterium | reverse complement strand
CTTCGCTCATTACAGATTCTAATAGGAGGGAAAGATATTGGGACAGAGAGAATATCCTCTGGAGAGAACCAGGAATATCGGTATCATGGCTCATATCGATGCCGGAAAGACAACCCTCACAGAGCGTATCCTGTACTACACCGGTGTTAACTACAAGATCGGTGAGACCTACGAAGGTACGGCTACCATGGACTACATGGAGCAGGAGCAGGAGAGAGGTATCACCATTACTTCCGCTGCTACGACATGCCACTGGACGCCCCAGGATCAGAACAAGCCCCGGAAGGGTGCCCAGGAGCACCGGATCAATATCATCGATACTCCCGGCCACGTAGACTTCACGGTCGAGGTTGAGCGGTCCCTCCGCGTACTCGATGGCGCTGTCGGCGTCTTCGATGCAAAGGGCGGTGTTGAGCCTCAGTCCGAGAACGTATGGCGTCAGGCCGACAAGTACAACGTACCCCGTATGGCCTTCGTCAACAAGATGGACATCCTGGGCGCTGACTTCTACAACACAGTAGAAGAAATCAAGACAAAGCTCGGCAAGAACCCCGTTGTCTGCGAGCTCCCCATCGGTAAGGAAGACCATTTCGACGGCGTCGTTGACCTGTTCGAGATGAAGGCATATCTCTACCATGACAAGCTCGGCCAGGATATCGAAATCACCGACATTCCTGACGACATGAAGGACGATGCCGAGGTTTACCATACAGAGCTTGTTGAGAAGATCTGCGATTTCGACGAAGACCTGATGGAGAAGTACCTCGAGGGCGAGGAGCCTTCTATTCCCGAACTCAAGGCCGGCCTCCGCAAGGGTACTGTTACATCCCAGGGTGTTCCGGTATTCTGCGGTTCCGCCCATCAGAACAAGGGTATCCAGAAGCTCCTTGACGGTATTATAGACTTCATGCCCGCACCTACCGATATCCCCGATGTCGAGGGTACGGATATGGACGGCAACCCCATCGAGCGTGCCACAACGGATGACGCACCTTTCTCCGCTCTGGCATTCAAGATTCTGACAGACCCCTTCGTAGGCCGTCTGGCCTTCGCCCGGATCTATTCCGGCCACGTCAAGGCAGGTTCCTATGTTCTCAACTCCACGAAGGGCAAGAAGGAGCGTGTCGGCCGTATCCTCCTCATGCACGCCAATAAGCGGCAGGAGCTGGAAGAGGCCTTCGCCGGCGATATCATCGCCATCGTAGGTTTCAAGAATACATCCACAGGTGACACCATCTGCGACGAGCAACATCCTGTAATCCTTGAGTCTATGGAGTTCCCTGAGCCCGTTATCGAGCTCGCCATCGAGCCCAAGACCAAGGCCGGCCAGCAGAAGATGTCCGAGGCCCTTGTAAAGCTCGCTGAAGAGGATCCCACCTTCCGTGCCCACACGGACGAGGAGACCGGCCAGACCATCATTGCCGGCATGGGCGAGCTCCATCTGGAGATCATCGTTGACCGTCTGCTCCGCGAATTCAATGTCGAGGCAAACGTCGGCGCTCCCCAGGTTGCCTACAAGGAGACCTTCACAAAGCCTGTCGATCAGGAATACAAGTACGCAAAGCAGTCCGGCGGCCGTGGTCAGTACGGTCACTGCAAGGTCCGCTTTGAACCCATGGACCCCAACGGCGAAGAGACCTTCAAGTTCGATTCCGAGGTCGTCGGCGGAAACATTCCCAAGGAATATATCCCCGCTGTCGGCGAAGGTATTGAAGAGGCTGCCCAGAACGGTATCCTCGCAGGCTTCCCCGTACTCGGCGTTCACGCTACCGTATACGACGGCTCCTATCATGAAGTCGACTCCTCCGAGATGGCTTTCCATATCGCAGGGAGTCTCTGCTTCAAGGAAGCCATGACGAAGGCAGCTCCCTGCATTCTCGAGCCTATCATGAAGGTAGAGGTTACCATGCCCGAGGAATACATGGGCGATGTCATCGGCGATCTGAACTCCCGCCGGGGCCGCGTCGAGGGTATGGAGTCCGTAGGTAACGGCCGTCTGGTCAAGGCCTTCGTTCCCCTTTCGGAAATGTTCGGCTACTCCACAGACCTTCGTTCCATTACCCAGGGCCGTGGAAACTTCTCCATGTTCTTCGACAAGTACGAGCCGGCTCCCAAGCAGGTTCAGGACAAGATTGTCAACAACAAGGACTGAAAATAATAGTTCTTGAAAAAGGACAGAAAATTTCATATAATCGACTTTGTCGGTTATAAACAAGACACTATTTTCTTTTTGCAAGCAACAGATTTTGTCAGGAGGAAAACAAGAAAATGGCAAAAGAGCATTTTGACAGAACCAAGCCGCATTGTAACATCGGTACCATCGGCCATGTCGATCACGGCAAGACCACTCTTACAGCAGCTATCACCAAGGTCCTTTCCGAGCGTGTTCCCGGAAACAAGGCTGAGGCTTTCGATCAGATCGATAAGGCTCCCGAGGAGAGAGAGCGTGGTATCACCATCTCCACAGCACACGTTGAGTATCAGACAGAGAAGCGTCACTACGCACACGTTGACTGCCCCGGCCATGCCGATTATGTAAAGAACATGATCACCGGCGCAGCTCAGATGGACGGTGCTATCCTCGTTGTAGCAGCTACCGACGGCGTTATGGCTCAGACGAAGGAGCACATCCTCCTTGCCCGTCAGGTCGGCGTTCCTTACATCATCGTATTCCTGAACAAGTGCGATATGGTTGATGACCCTGAGCTTCTTGAGCTCGTTGAGATGGAAGTTACCGAGCAGCTCGAAGAGTATGGTTTCGAAGGCTGCCCCATCATCAAGGGTTCCGCTTTCCAGGCTCTGCAGGATCCCTCCGCAGAGGCAAAGCTTGCTGACGGTACTTCCCTCGGCGGCAACTGGGGCGACAAGATCATGGAGCTCATGGACACTGTAGATTCCTACATTCCTGATCCTCAGCGTGATACAGACAAGCCTTTCCTTATGCCTGTCGAGGACGTATTCACAATCACCGGCCGTGGTACTGTTGCAACAGGCCGTGTAGAGCGTGGTACTCTGAACCTCAACGACGAAGTCGAGATCGTAGGTATCAAGGAAGAGACGAAGAAGACCGTCTGCACCGGTATCGAGATGTTCCGGAAGACTTTGGATCAGGCTCTTGCCGGCGACAATATCGGTGCTCTTCTCCGTGGTATTGACCGTGAGGATATCGAGCGTGGCCAGGTCCTTGCTAAGCCCGGTACCGTTACCTGCCATCACAAGTTCAAGGCTCAGGTTTACGTTCTGACCAAGGACGAGGGTGGCCGTCATACTCCTTTCTTCAACAACTACCGTCCTCAGTTCTACTTCCGTACAACTGACGTTACCGGCGTCATCACTCTTCCCCAGGGAACTGAGATGTGCATGCCCGGCGACAACGTCGAGATGGACATCGAGCTGATCCACCCCGTAGCTATGGAGCAGGGTCTTACGTTCGCTATCCGTGAGGGTGGCCACACCGTAGGTTCAGGCCGTGTTACCACAGTCATTGAATAATACATTCGGACCGCTTTGAAACTCAAAGGGGCGCCGCCGAGAGGCGGCGCCCTCTTTTTTCTATAGTCCTTAGGCTGTCACGAGTGCGAAGCACAATGTGAGAGCCTTAGGACTATTGATGCAGGGAGACTTAGCGGGTGACGAGCGCGTAGCGCGATGACAACCGCTTAGTCGAGTCGCGCAGGGAGGAGTAAGTTTTGAAAAGCATGTTCAACGGAAAATATATGACCTGGGGCCGGGCCATCGCAATCGCCCTGATTTCGGGCGTCCTGGCCGGGCTCTTCGCCCAGATCGGCTACATGGGCGGGACGTCCTTCACGGACTTCTTCCGGGCCTGGGAGTGGTGGGTTTTCTTCGGTCTGCTTCTGGCTGCGAGAAATGACAACTTTGCCATCAGTTTTTTCCAGACCCTTGTATTCTTCCTCATAGGAATTACGGTCATGCTCCTGGTCCAGTGGCCGGTCCTTGGGAAGGGTGGGTTTCTGTCCTACGTACGCGGACATATTATTCTCTTCCTGATTGTGACGATTGCGGGAGCCATTCTCGCCTATCTCGCCACCCTGAAGGGACCTGTATTTGCGGTCCTTCTGGCCCTGTTCGAGACCGTGACGGCCTGCTGCCTTGTGAACCACATATCTGAATTCCGTGCAGCCACGCCCCATCACCTGATCAGCATCATCTTCTGTGTCCTTTCGATTTTCGCCAGCGTCTGGGGCATCGAGAAGGACCGGGCCTACCGGGCGGTCGCGATCACGATTCCTATTGTGCTTGCCATTGTATATGCTTTCGTCCGCTGGCGCTTCGGATTCGTCTTCCTGCTGCCGAGATTTTAAGCGGGAAGTACGTTTTCTGCAGGGTCTGTGCCTGCGCTTATTCACAGGTCCCCTGTGCATTGATTCCGTTTTTAGATATTTGTGAAAGGACATCATATGTCATCACTGGATGATTTTTTTGAGAAGGTAATCACGGTCAAGTGGGGACCGGAGAAGAAGAGCGTCGACATCATCGACCAGACCCTCCTGCCAGGGACCATCAAGCGGATACAGCTTGCAACGGCGGAAGAGCTGTATGAAGCCATCAAGAAGCTCCGGGTCCGCGGGGCCCCGGCCATAGGCGTCTCGGCAGCATATGGTATGGCGGTGCTGGCGAATGCTTATGATGCGTCCGACTATGAGAGCTTTTTGGCGGCCTTTGAAAAAGACAAGGTCTATCTCGCTTCCTCCCGCCCGACGGCTGTGAACCTCTTCTGGGCTTTAAACCGCATGGAGGCCTGCGTCAAGGCCAATGCAAATAAGCCGGTGGCGGAAATCAAGCACCTTCTCTATAAAGAAGCGGAAGATATACGGGAGGAGGACGTGGCCATTTCCAGGAGCATAGGGGAAATCGGCTTCGGCCTCATGAAGGACTTAAAGAAGGAGGGGAAGCCCTTAGGGATTCTCACCCACTGCAACGCCGGCACTCTGGCTACAGCCAAGTACGGGACGGCCACGGCTCCCATGTATATGGCCCTTGAAGGCGGCTGGGCGCCGGAGGCCATGCACGTCTACTGTGACGAGACCAGGCCCCTGCTGCAGGGGGCCCGCCTCACCTCATTCGAGCTCTGTCATTCCGGTATTCCGACCACGGTCCAGTGCGACAACATGGCACCCCTCCTCATGAAGTCCGGAAAAATCGACATTATCTTCGTCGGCTGCGACCGGGTGGCGGCCAACGGGGACGCCGCGAACAAGATCGGCACGAGCGGCCTTGCCATTCTGGCCCACCACTACAGGATTCCCATGTATATCTGTGCCCCGAGCTCGACCATAGACATGCATACGCCGACGGGGGACGAAATCCCCATCGAGATGCGGGAGCCGGACGAAGTCAAATCCATGTGGTACAAAGAGCCCATGGCCCCTGAGGAAGTCGATGCCTTCAATCCGGCCTTCGACGTCTCCGGCCACACGCTTTTTACGGGAATCATCACGGAGAAGGGCCTCTGCCACGCTCCTTACAAGGATGCCTTTGAAGCCCTCGGGATTCGTTAGAATAATGTAAAACATTTATCTTAGGAGAGGCGGGAGTACTGCCTCTCTTTTTTCATTATGAAGTTTTCGTGAAAAGTGAGACGGGGGGCAGGCAAGTATGTTAAAATCCATTTTAGCTGAAGCCTGCAGAATTCCTTGCTGCAGCTTGCGGCTGAGGTGTCGCTTGACATGAATATTATTTTTTGGAAAGGGGTATTTGCCATGTATTTTTATCGCTGTATGAAATGCGGAAACTTCGTTGCCTTCATCGAGAAGACGGCCTGCACACCGACCTGCTGCGGAGAACCCATGAAGGAGCTCGTTCCCGGCGAAGTTGATGCGGCCCAGGAGAAGCATGTTCCGGCTGTTACCGTTGAGGGCAGCACCGTTAAGGCAGTTGTCGGCTCAGTAGAGCATCCCATGACAGACGCCCATTATATCCAGTGGATCTGCCTGGAGACAGAGAAGGGCTTCCAGCTCACGAAGCTCACGCCTTCTGACAAGCCTGAGGCTTCTTTCACCGTACAGCCCGGCGATAAGGCCGTTGCGGTCTATGCATACTGCAATCTCCACGGCCTCTGGAAGGCAGATGTCTGAGACAGCATGTAGAAAATGATAATGGCACGCAATGCGTGTTTTATTTGCGGACGGATGCAAGAGGGCAAAAGTGCCGGGCCGTCCGCAAAATTTTGCCTTAAGTGGGCTGTTGCAGCGTATTTACAGGAGGTTCCAATGCCGGAGCCTTACATTATTCATAGGAGGAAAGAATGGACGTTTCAGAGAACATCAGATATACAGGCGTCGACGACACCACGATTGACCTCTTTGAGAGCCAGTACCCGGTGCCGACCGGGGTCAGCTACAATTCGTATGTGATTCTCGACGAGAAGATTGCGGTCATGGATACCTGCGACAGGCGCGGCTCCGAGCAGTGGATGAAGAATATCAAGGCCGTCCTCGGGGATAGAAAGCCCGACTACCTCGTCGTCCAGCACTTGGAGCCCGACCATTCGGCCAATATTGCGGCCCTGGCGGACGAATATCCGGACATGCAGTTCGTGGGTTCCTACAAGACCAAGCAGATGATCGGCCAGTTCTTCGAGAAGGACTACGCCTCCCGCATGATCGCCGTGAAAGAGGGCGAGACCCTGTCCCTCGGCAGTCACACGCTGCACTTCGTCATGGCTCCCATGGTTCACTGGCCTGAAGTCATGGTGACTTATGAGGATTTCGAGAAGGTCCTCTTCTCCGCGGACGGCTTTGGAACCTTCGGGGCCCTGTCGACCTATGCCGACTGGACAGAGGACGAGTGGCTGGAGGAGGCCCGCCGCTACTATATCAATATTGTGGGCAAGTACGGAACCCAGGTTCTGGCCCTTCTTAACAAGGCGGCTTCCCTGGACATCGCAAAGATTGCTCCTCTGCACGGGCCGGTGCTGACGAAGAACCTCGGCTTTTATATCGGGAAGTACCAGACCTGGGCTTCCTACGAGCCCGAGGAATCCGGTATCTTCTTCCCCTATGCTTCCATTCACGGGAATACGAAGAAGGCCGTCCTCGACTTTGTCGGTGAGCTTCAGAAGAAGGGGGCCAATGTAATCCCCATGGACCTCACGCGTACGGATGTTTCCTACGCTGTCGAAAAGGCCTATGAATACGACCGCATGATCCTTGCGGCGCCCACCTACGACGCCGGCCTCTTCCCCTGCGTAGAGGACTTCATCTACCATCTCAGCCACAAGCTCTATCAGAACCGCAAGGTCGGTCTCATAGAGAACGGTTCTTGGGCGCCTCAGGCAGGCAAGCTCATGACGGAGCGCTTCTCCGCCATGAAGAATATCACCCTCGTTCAGCCGGTCGTCACGATCAAGACCACCCGGAAGGCTGCCGACCAGGCCGCGTGGGATGTGCTGGCGGATGAGATGACAAAGTAATATGACAAAGAATTATAAATTGAAAATCGCCTACGACGGGACCCGCTACGCCGGCTGGGAGCGGCAGCCGGGGAAGGAGACCATACAGGGAAAGCTGGAGACGGTCTTCACCCGCATGATCGGGGCTCCGAAGGAGGCGGCCGGCCATGAAGATATGGGCGGCGTCGAAATCATCGGGGCCGGCCGCACGGACGCGGGCGTGCACGCCCGCGGCGCAGTCGCGAATATGCATATCGACACGGATTTCACGGAAGAGGAAATCCGGGACTATGCGAACCACTACCTGCCGGACGACATCGCCGTCATCTCCGTGAAAGAAGCCTCTGACCGTTTTCACGCCCGCTACAATGCCAAGGGCCGCTCCTACGTCTATACGATATTTGACGGGCCGGTCAAGCCGGTTTTCAACCGCAAGTATTATACCCGCCTGGAGCTGGGCAAGGACCCGGAGACCGGAAAATATAAGGAACTTGACGTGGATGCCATGAACGAGGGGGCGAAGTACCTCATCGGCGAGCACGACTTCAAGTCCTTCTGCGGCAATCCCCACATGAAGAAGTCCACAGTCCGCACGGTGGATGTCTGTGAGGTCCGCCGGTCGAAGGGCTATGTCTACCTCAACATCCACGGGACCGGCTTCCTGCAGCACATGGTGCGCATTATTGCCGGAACCCTGATGGAGGTGGGCCTCCACCGCATGGAACCGGAGCAGGTCGGTGAAATCCTCGAGGCGAAGGACCGGAAAGTCGCCGGTCCCACGGCGCCGGCTGAGGGGCTTACCTTCATGAGCGTAGATTACTGAATTTCATAGAATATTTCTCGAGCGGGGCTGTGTGTGAGGTACAGCCCCGTTTTTTTATCCTAATAAAACCTACAAAATAAATAGGAAAATGCTTGCATTCTGAAGCAGCAAGTGCCATAATCAGGAAACAATAACCTAGTTAGTAAGTAGGAAATAATAGCGGAGGCAGATATGGCACTTTCAATCAATTCACTGGTCATTCACGGCGGCATCGACGGAGACGAGAAGACCGGGGCAGTGAACGTCCCGATTTACCAGACGTCGACATTCAAGCAGGACGGTATCGGAGAGACCAGGGGCGGCTGGGAATATTCCAGGACCGGCAACCCGACAAGGGCAGCCCTCGAGAAGCTGATGGCGGACCTCGAGGACGGGGGCTACGGGCTGGCCTTCGCTTCCGGCCTGGCCGCCATCGACGCCGTGCTTTCCCTCTTTCAGTCCGGCGACCGCCTGCTGGTATCGGACAATATCTACGGCGGTACTTTCCGCATCCTGGACAAGGTCTTCAAGCAGTTCGGTCTTTCGTACACAATTGTCGATACATCGAACCTTAGCGCAATTGAAGACGAGCTCTCAAAGGATACAGAAAATAATATAAAAGCCGTCTATATCGAAAGCCCTGCAAACCCCCTTCTCACCGTGACGGATATTGCGGCCGTGGCGGAGATTGCGAAGAAGGCAGGAAAGCTCACAATAGTTGACAATACCTTTATGACGCCCTACCTGCAGAAGCCCCTGGATCTGGGAGCGGATATCGTTATCCACAGCGGGACGAAGTACTTAGGCGGCCACAGCGACGTGGTTTCCGGCTTCGTCATTGTGAAGGACAAGGGCCTTGCAGACAGACTCTACTTCCTGCAGAATTCGATAGGCGGTGTGCTCGGCCCCTGGGACTCCTACCTCATGATCCGGGGCATAAAGACCCTGGCTGTCCGTATGGACCGGCACCAGGAGAATGCTTTGGCCCTTGCGAAGTGGCTGCAGGAATCCGGCTACGTGGAAAAGGTCTACTATCCGGGACTTGAATCGGATCCCGGATACAGCGTGCAGAAGAAGCAGGCCAAGGGGCCCGGCGCCATGATGTCCTTCACTCTGAAAAAGAAATACGACTACCGGAAGTTCTTTAAGAGCCTGTATCTCATCACCCTGGCGGAATCCTTAGGGGGCGTCGAGTCCCTTGTCTGCCACCCGGCCACCATGACCCACGCGGCTATCCCGAAGGACATCCGGGAGGCTGTCGGCATCACGGACGAGCTCATCCGCTTTTCCGTCGGAATTGAAGACGTGAACGACCTCAAGGCGGACCTCATTCAGGCGATAGAAGCATCGGAGAAGTAACTCAGGAGGGAAAAAGATGGATGTCTTTCAAAGCGTACAGGAAATGATCGGTCACACGCCAATGCTCAAGCTCACCCACCTGGGCGTTCCCGAGGGGGTGAGCCTCTATGCAAAGCTGGAACTTATGAACCCTGCGGGGAGTGTCAAGGACCGGGTCGGGGAGTATATGATCAGGGCCGCTGAAGAGGACGGGACATTGAAGCCCGGCGGCACCATCATAGAAGGTACGGCCGGCAATACCGGGATCGGTATCGCCATAGCTGCTCTGAACAAGGGGTACCGGGTCATATTCGTCGTGCCGGACAAGTTCTCGGAAGAGAAGAAGAAAATAATGGCCGCCCTGGGGGCGGAAATCGTATCGACCCCTCGGGCGGACGGTATGCTGGGGGCCGAGAGAAAAGCGGAGGAATTGAAGGCCGAAATCCCTGGAGCCATCACCCTTCGCCAGTTCCATAATCCCGCGAACCCGAAGGCCCACTATGAGACAACGGGCCCTGAAATCTACAAGCAGCTGGACGGGAACATCGACTATCTCGTGGCCGGGGCCGGCAGCGGAGGGACATTCTCCGGCATTGTGAAATACTTAAAGGAACAGAATCCGAAAATCCAGGGCGTCCTGGCTGACCCCTACGGGTCCGTTATCGGGGGCGGGGAGCACGGGGACTACGACATCGAGGGCATCGGCAACGATTTCATTGCGGAGACCATGGACATTACTCTCGTGGACAAGGTATATAAGGTCACGGATGACGAGGCCTTTGACGCCAGCCGGACTCTGGCAAAGCACGAGGGCATTCTGGCAGGGTCTTCCTCCGGAGCCGCCCTTTCCGCCGCCCTTCGTCTGGCATCCGATGTCGGTCACGGAAACATTGTCGTCGTTTTCCCGGACCGGGGTGACAGGTACCTTTCCAAGGGCTTGTACGATTGACGTCAATATTGTAAGGTAAGAAGCATTCAGGCGGAGTCCGGCAGCCGGCTCCGCTTTTGTGCTGATTGCCCGCATGTGCGGTGTTGAGAGGAGCAGGAAGCAGTGACCTTACAGCAGATTAATTACGCCATCATGGTTTCGGAGGCCGGCTCCTTCAGCAGGGCCTCCGAGCTTCTCTATATTTCCCAGCCCTCCCTTTCGGCCTCCGTTCAGGAATTGGAGAAGGAACTGGGCTTTCCTGTTTTCTACCGGTCCGGCCGGGGCGTCACCCTGACTCCGGAAGGCAGCGACTTCCTCCTCCGCGCAAGGCTCGTGAACAAGCAGTTTCAGGACCTGCAGGACTACCTTGGCAAGACGAAGGACCGGAAGAAGTCCTTCTCTGTCTCCACCCAGCATTATTCATTTGCGGACAAGGCCTTTGTAGAACTTGTAAAAGAGTATGATACAAGCCGGTATGAGTTTGCCATCATGGAGACAAAGACCAGGGACGTGATCTCCGACGTGGCTTCAATGAAAAGCGAAATCGGCATTCTGTATCTCAGCGATTTCAACCGATCGGCCCTTTTAAAGATTATCCGCTCAGCAGGCCTGACTTTCCACCACCTGATTGACTGTGAGGCCTACGTCTACCTTTGGAAGGGACATCCGCTTGCAAAGAAGAAATCTATCCGCTTTGAAGATCTGAAGCCCTACCCCTGCCTGGCCTTTGACCAGGGGGACGCCACGTCCTTTTACTATGCAGAGGAAATCCTGAGCACAGAGGAATACACGAGAATAATAAAAACCAACGACCGGGCCACCATGCTGAATCTAATGGTGGGGCTCGACGGCTACACCCTTTGTTCCGGCATCATCTGCGAGGAATTGAACGGCAGTGATTATATAGCAGTTCCCTTTGAGTCGGATTCCGTCGCCCAGAACAGTGTCATGGAAATCGGCTATATTACAAAAGACAAAGCCGTCCTGTCGGCAATAGCCTGCTGCTATATTGAAAAAATGAAGGAATATCTGGGCGTGAAGGATATCGCGGAGGAGGCGTAAGGACAGGAGCGCCGGGACTTCAGGACTTTTAAAGATAGATCAGAATAATATAGAGTACTTAGAGCAGGTCCTACCGGGCCTGCTTTTCTTTTGCCAAGATATAGATAAAACCTATAGCCAAGGATAGCTTTACAATATTAGACAATAACCCTCTAAAACGATAGGATTATCCCCATCAAAAGGAAGCAGCAGGAGATAAGGAAACGGCGAAAGAAATGATACGACTGGAAAACATTTCAAAAACTTTTGATACGAAGGACGGGCCCCTGGAGGTTCTGAAAGGTGTGAACCTCACGGTTCGGGACGGAGAGATATACGGCATCATCGGTTTTTCCGGAGCCGGGAAATCCACTTTGATCAGGACCGTGAACCTTTTGGAGCGGCCGACCGGCGGCAAGGTCTTTCTCGACAATGTCTGTCTCACGGACCTTTCTCCGAAAGCACTCAGAAATGAGCGTCACAAAATCGGGATGATTTTTCAGCAGTTCCAGCTCTTCCCTTCAAGAACCGTCTTTGAAAATGTAGCCTTTCCCCTTCGCTACACGGGCCGGTCGAAAGAAGAAATCAAAAAGAAGGTCGAAAAACTCCTTGAGCTTGTGGACCTTTCCGATAAGAAGGACGCCTATCCTTCGGAGCTCTCCGGAGGGCAGAAGCAGCGGGTGGCTATTGCAAGGGCCCTGACAACGGACCCGGAGGTGCTCCTCTCTGACGAGGCCACAAGCGCCCTCGATCCCCAGACGACGAAAAGCGTCCTGAAGCTTCTGAAACGGATCAATACCGAACTCGGAGTTACCATTATTCTTGTGACTCATGAGATGGATGTCATCAAGGAAATCTGCGACCGGGTCGGGGTCATGGAGAAAGGAGAGATTGTTGAGGAAGGCGATGTCTTCCAGATTTTCTCAAAACCGCAGGCGGAGATCACGAAGAACTTCGTGGAGAGCACGATGAACCTGACGGTCATCAATGACCTCATCGCAGCGGGCAGCCCCCTCGTGGAGCTCTCGCCCGGCGAATGCATCCTTCGCCTGAGGTACCTTGAAAAGACGACGTCGGAACCTTTGGTATCCGATCTTTCCCGGAAATACGGAATCGTCATCAATATCCTTTTTGCCAATGTGGAAATCATAAGAGACCATCCGGTCGGCGGACTTGTTGCCCTCGTGGGCGGGCCGGCCGAGCAGATAGAGAGAGCAGTGCAGCATTTGAAATCCATAGGAGTCGGAGTGGAGGTGATCAGAGAAAATGAAGCTCTTTCAGCTAATTGCGCCTAATGTGGCTCAAAAAGTCGACGTGTTCGGCAAAGCGATACTGGAAACACTTTTGATGGCAGCATGGGCCGGGGTTTTCATTATTCTCTTCGGACTCATCCTGGGAATCATCCTCGTCATCACCGGGGACAAGGGAATCCGGCCGAATAAGGCCGTCTACCAGGTCCTTGACAAGATTATCAACCTCTTCCGCTCCATCCCCTTCGTCATCCTTCTGGCAGGCCTCATGCCCCTGTCCCGTCTCATCATGGGAACGGCCATCGGTCTCAAGGGCGCCATCGTTCCCCTGGTCATCGGGGCCATCCCCTTCTATTCGAGGCAGGTTGAAAGCGCCCTGTCCCAGGTGGACCGGGGACAGGTGGAAGCGGCAGAGGCCTTTGGTTGCGGTGTTCCCGGCATCATCTTCCGGGTATACCTGAAGGAAAGCATCGCTCCCCTGGCCAGGGGAACGACGATTGCCATCATAAGTCTCTTCGGCCTCATCGCCATGGCCGGGGCCGTGGGCGCCGGCGGACTCGGCGATTTCGCCATCCGCTACGGTCACGACCGGAATCAGACGGATGCCACACTTGTCACGGTACTCGTACTCGTCATCATGGTGTCTATCATACAGATTGTTGGAAATACGGTAGCAAAGAAAAACACCCATTGAAAACGGAGGAGAAAATCATGAAAAAGAATAATGTAAAACGCCTTGTCGCTGCGGTCCTGGCCGCCAGCCTGTC
Organism: Lachnospiraceae bacterium; assembly: GCA_036343235.1. Lineage (GTDB taxonomy): Bacteria > Bacillota > Clostridia > Lachnospirales > Lachnospiraceae > RUG306. The sequence continues at coordinate 9,298 of JAZASQ010000018.1, read as the reverse complement.
CATCGGCCTTGCTGCCTGCGGCTCCACCGGAGAGTCATCAAGTGCACCGGAGGCCACGGATACAGCGTCTGATACAACCCAGACAGGAACAGCGGATGCTGCTTCTGAAACTGCTTACAGCCCGGAGAATCCCGTGACCGTCAAGCTGGGGCTTACCGCCACCATCTATGAGGATATCTGGAACCCCATCAAGGAAAAGGTAGCAGCTGAGGGTATCAACCTTGAGTACGTCCAGTTTTCCGACTACGCCCTGCCCAATGAGGCCCTGGAAAACGGGGAGCTTGACATCACGTCCCACCAGCACCACGCCTACTTCAACAATCAGATTGCCCAGGAGGGGTGGACGGACCTCACGTCTATAGGCGACACCTTCATCATCGCCATGAACCTCTATTCCGACAAGATCAAGAGCGTTGATGAAATCAAGGACGGGGACAAGATTTCCGTACCGAATGACGCTTCAAACGAAGGCCGGGCACTGAAGCTTCTGGCCAACGCCGGCATCATTACATTAAAAGCAGATGCGGGAACGAACCCTGAGATCAATGACATCGAGACATATAACAAAAAGGTCGAGCTCGTGGAATTAAACGCTTCCGATACCGTCTCCTCCCTGCCCGACGTGACCGCAGCTGTCATCAACGGAAACTACGCCCTTGATGCAGGGATCGATCCGACAACAGCTATTTACAACGAAGAGAAGTACGACGATGACAGCTACTTCTGCCTCCTGGCTGTCCGGGAAGCCGACAAGGACCGACCGGAGCTCAAGCGCCTTGTGGAGCTCTTCCAGTCCGAGGATACGAAGAAGATTTTCGATGAAGAATTCAAGGGCTATTTCAAGCCGGCATGGGAGTACAAGTTCGATGAGCAGTAAGGATATAGGACCGCAGCTTTCCTCCATCCTCGGGGATGCTGCAAGGGTCCTCACAGGAAACGCCATAGAGGAAAAATATTATTCATTCACCCACGGGAGGGAGCGGGGCCATGCGGACGCCGTCGTCTTCCCCGAATCGACGGAAGAGGTGAGTGAAGTCCTTCGCTTCGCCTATGAGAATAATATTCAGGTCACGCCCCGCGGGGCCGGGACGAATCTCACGGGCTCCACGGTTCCCCTCTACGGGGGCATTGTCCTTGACCTTTCCCACATGAATCATATACTGGAAATCGACGAGGAGACCCTGACAGCTGTGGTGGAACCGGGCGTGATATTAGAGGACTTCCAGAATGAAGTGGAAAGCCGCGGGCTCTTTTATCCGCCGGACCCGGGGGAGAGGAAGGCTTCCCTGGGCGGCAATATCAGCACAAACGCCGGCGGCATGCGGGCCGTCCGCTACGGGGTCACAAGGGACTATGTCCGGGGCCTTGAGGTCGTTCTGGCTGACGGCCGGGTGACGACCCTGGGCAGCAAGAATGTTAAGGACGCTTCGGGACTTTCCCTGAAGAATCTCGTCATTGGCTCGGAAGGAACCCTAGCGATCATTACGAAGGCCATCCTCCGTCTCGTCCCGAAGCCCGAGGCCAGCCGAAGCCTCATTGTGGCCTTCCCTGATACGGAGAGCGGAATTTCCGCTGTGCCGGAAATCCTGAAGGCCAATCTCGACCCCACGGCTCTGGAGTTTGTTGAACGGAAGGTCGCGAAGAGGGGAGAGGATTTCACCGGAATTGTCTGGCCGTTTCCGGAGGCAGGAAGCTACCTGCTCACAATCCTGGACGGGAGCGAAAAGAGCATAGAAGACCGGATAGAGAAACTGGAATCGCTGACCAAAGATCTGGGGGCCATCGGAATTAAGGCCTTTTCAGCCGAAGAGGCGGCGGATATCTGGAAGGTGCGGGGCGCCCTCGTTACCTCCATTGAGGCCGTTTCCGAGCAGGCCCCGGTGGATGTTGTCGTTCCCATCAACCGGACAGCCGACTTCCTTCGTTTCGTCGATGCTCAGTCGGCAAAAACCGGAATGGCCCTGGTGGCCTTCGGCCATGCCGGTGACGGGAATGTCCACCTCTGCGTCGTCCGCGGAAAACTCGGGGAAGACGAGTGGAAGCTCCTCCACGACATCAATATGTCCGCCATCTACAGGGAGGCGGGAGAACTTGACGGCCTCATTTCCGGCGAGCACGGAATCGGCCTTACAAAGAGGAAGTACTTCCTCAAATATACGGACCCGGTGGCCCTTACCGTCATGAACGGGGTCAAGCGTTCTTTCGACCCGAAGGAGCTTTTAAACCGGGGCAAGAGCTATCATGTAGTGAAAGGAAGCAGTGATGAAGGCACTATCGGAGAGAGCGGAAAGCTTTACGGATTCCGTCATCCGCAGGATGACCAGGGTCTCCAACAGGTACAAAGCTATTAATCTCTCCCAGGGTTTTCCTGACTTCGACCCGCCGATTGAGATAAGGAAGCGCCTGCAGGAGGTGGCCCTGACCGGCCCCCACCAGTACGCCATTACCTGGGGAGCCGAAAACTTCCGCCAGGCTCTTGCAAAAAAACAGACGCATTTTTGTGGTCATCCCGTGGATCCGGATACGGAAATCGTTGTCACCTGCGGCAGCACGGAAGCTATGATGGCGGCCCTCATGACCGTCGTAAATCCCGGTGACAAGGTGGCGGTCTTCTCCCCCTTCTATGAAAACTACGGGGCGGATTCCATCCTCTGCGGAGCCTCTCCCGTCTACATTCCCCTTGTGCCGCCGGACTTTCACTTCGACGCAAACCTTCTGGAGGAGGCTTTCAGGGAAGGCGCTAAAGCCCTGATTCTCTGCAATCCCTCAAACCCATGCGGAAAGGTCTTTTCGAAGGAAGAACTCCTGACCATCAGTGATATCGTCAAAAAGTACGATGCCTGGGTCATCACGGACGAGGTCTACGAGCACATTGTCTATGCCCCGAATGTCCACACCTATATGGCTTCCCTGCCGGGCATGTGGGAGAGGACCATATCCTGCAGCTCCCTGTCGAAGACCTATTCCATCACAGGCTGGCGCTTAGGCTATATCATCGGACCGGCCCCTGTCATAGAGCGGGCGAGAAAAGTCCACGACTTCCTGACGGTCGGTGCGGCGGCCCCCCTCATGGAAGCTGCCGTTGTGGGCCTTGAATTCGGAGACGACTACTACGAGTCCCTGAGGGCCCATTACACCCACATGAAAAATCTCTTCGTCGGCGGCCTTGAGCAGCTGGGCCTCACGTTCTCCGACCCCCAGGGCGCCTACTACGTCCTTGTGGATATCAGCGATTTCGGCTATGAGGATGACGAAGAGTTCTGCCTGGACCTGGCGGAAAAGGTCGGCGTCGGCGCCGTCCCCGGTTCGGCCTTCTTCCATGAGAAGGAAAACCGCTACATCCGCTTCCACTTCGCAAAGAAGGACGAGACCCTCCTGACGGCATTAGAGCGCCTGCAGGACATCGGGAAGCTGAAGAAATGATTGAACCTGCTATGCAGGTATATTGAAAATAATGGAAATGCGGTTCCATTCGCCGCTGACCAGGCCTGTCGGAATTTTGCACAATTCCGGCAGGCTCTTTTTGTGCAGTAATTTGGAAGAAAATGATTGAATTTGAAGGATTCCAAAAATATAATGATTGCAGTTGAAAGAAATTGAACGGTGCTGATTGAAAATGAACGCACCGAAAAGCAGGGGATTTGGGGATATGCTGCAGGAAGAGCGCTTTGCGCTGATTCTGAGACAGGTGAATGAACGGGGGGTCGTCCGGGTCGAGGACCTGAAGGAGGATTTGGGGATTTCCGAATCCACGATTCGCCGGGACCTGACGGAACTTGACGCCCAGGGCCTTCTTGAAAAGGTCCGGGGAGGAGCCGTTTCGAAGGAAGCGACATACAAGATCCGCGACGACGAGGTAGCCGTCCGGAAAGGGCGGAAGACGGAAGAGAAGAAAGCCGTTGCCGCCTATGCTGCAGGGCTCATTGAAGACGACGACTTCGTCTATATCGATGCCGGAACGACGACGGAATATCTATGTGATGTAATCAGCAATCGCCGGGCTGTCTATGTGACGAATGCGATTGCCCATGCCCGGATTCTTTCCGGCCGGGGCTGCCGGGTCTTTCTGATCGGGGGAGAGTTCAAGTCCGCTACGGAAGCCATCGTCGGGGAGGAGGCCCTGATGTCCCTTACGAAATACAACTTCACGAAGGGCTTCTTCGGAACGAACGGAATATCAAAGAAGAAGGGCTTCATGACTCCGGAGATGAATGAGGCCATGGTGAAGAGGGCTGCCATGACAAGCTGCAAAACGGCCTATATTCTCGCGGACGACAGCAAATTCGGGGAGGTTTCCGCTGTGTCTTTTGCGGACTTCGACTCTGCCATTATTCTCACGAACAGGGTGCGGCAGAAGGAATATAAGGGGTGCAAAAATATTGTGGAAGTGATGTAGGCCGGATGCCTGCAAAAGTTTCTGGAGGTGAAGCTGAATGATTTACACCGTGACATTCAATCCCTCGCTCGACTACATCGTCTCAGTCGAGCATTTCGAGACGGGGAAGGTGAACCGGACGTCGAAGGAGCTTATGTTCCCCGGCGGCAAGGGAATCAACGTTTCCCTGGTCCTCAAGAACCTCGGTCATGATTCGACAGCCTTAGGCTTCATGGCCGGCTTCACAGGGAAAGAGATTGAGCGCCTTCTCGATGACAGGCAAGTTCACTCCGATTTCATCCCCGTGGCAGAGGGCATTTCCAGGATTAATGTAAAGCTCCGCAGTGACGAGGAATCGGAAATCAATGGCATGGGTCCCGGCATAGGACAGGCCGAAATCGACAAGCTTTATGGAAAGCTCGATGCCCTTAAAGATGGCGACATTCTGGTCCTGGCGGGCTCTATTCCTTCCGTCATGCCGGAGACCATGTACAAGGACATCATGGAGCGCCTGCAGGGCCGCGGCATCCGCATCGTCGTTGATGCAACGAAGGACCTCCTCCACATGGTCCTGCCCCTCCATCCCTTCCTCGTGAAGCCCAATAATCACGAGCTGGGAGAGATTTACGGGGTTACGCTTACGACAAAGGAAGAAGTTATGCCATACGCAAAGCGTATGCAGTCCGAAGGGGCTGTGAACGTCCTCATTTCCATGGCCGGGGATGGGGCCCTGCTGGTGGCGGAAGACGGGAAAGTCTATGAATCCCTTCCTCCGAAGGGCAAGGTGAAAAATTCCGTCGGGGCCGGAGATTCTATGGTGGCCGGATTCATTGCCGGATACTTAAAGAGCAGTTCCTATGAGGAGGCCTTTTACACCGGCCTATGCACCGGGTCTGCTTCGGCTTTTTCCGACAATCTCGCCACGCGGGAAGAGGTCAATGGTTTGCTGGCCCAGCTGGGACGCCCTGCATTCTGAGGGCGGACAGGCAGACATCAGGGCTGCCCAAAGCGGGGAATTACATTAGTCATGCTTACAGGGCCTGAGGGCCTTTAAGATAAAGAGGGTTTGCGTAAAAAGAAAGGTGGCTTACGAAATGAAAGTCAGAGACCTGCTGTCAATGGACTCCATTGAATTAAACGGGAGTGCCGGCAGCAAAAACGAAGTGATCACAAAGATGGTCGACCTCATGGTGAAGCGGGGGAATATCGCTGACCGGGAGACCTATGAGAAGGGCGTTCTGGCCCGGGAGCAGGAGTCCACGACCGGAATCGGCGACGGGATAGCCATTCCCCACTGCAAGAGCGACAGCGTCAAGGCGCCGGGGCTTGCAGCAATGGTCCTTCCGGACGGGGTTCCCTTTGATTCCCTGGACGGACAGCCGGCCAAGCTCATTTTCCTGATTGCGGCGCCCAATACGGAGGACAATGTCCACCTGACCGTTCTGGCCCGCCTGTCCGAGCTCCTCATGGATCCGGATTTCGTTTCCGCTCTGAAGAATGCCAAGAGCAAGGAAGAATTCCTTTCCGTTATCGACAAGGCTGAGACCGCGAAGGAAGCGGCTGAGGAAGAAAAGAAGGCAGCAAAGGCAGATGCCGGAGCGGAAATCCTTGCTGTTACTTCCTGCCCCAACGGTATCGCCCATACCTACATGGCGGCTGAGGCCATTGAGAAGGCCGGCGCGGCTCTTGGTGTGAGGGTTAAAGTAGAGACCCGCGGCTCCGGCGGAGCCAAGAATGTCCTGACGGATGAGGAAATCAAAAACGCGAAGGCCATCGTCATTGCGGCGGATGCCAAGGTTCCCATGGACCGCTTCGACGGCAAGCCCCTCATCAACGCATCCGTAGCCGACGGCATCGGCAAGGCTGAGGAACTGGTGAGCCGTGCAAATAAGGGGGATGCTCCCGTTTACCATGCGGCAGCCGGCAAGGCTTCCGACAAGGGCTCTGAAGTAAAGAGCGGCGGCTCCGTCGGCCATCAGATCTATACCCACCTGATGAGCGGTGTCGGCCACATGCTTCCCTTCGTCATCGGCGGCGGCATCCTTGTAGCCATTGCCTTCCTGATTGATACGATTGCAGGCTACGGGGCAACGGGCGGCTCCAACTTCGGAAATATGCTTCCCCTGTCGTCCTTCTTTAAATATGTCGGCGGCCTGGCCATGGGCATGATGGTGCCCGTTCTGGCTGGCTACATCGCTTACTCCATTGCCGATAAGCCCGGCCTTGCGGTCGGCTTCCTCGGCGGCCTCCTGGCTTCAAACGGAAACGCGATTGCAAGCTCCTTCGTATGGGGAGCAGACGGAGCGGAGCCCCTTACCGGCTTTATGAAGTTCCTGTCCGACTTCGGCTTCACCCATTCCGGAAATACGGTATCCGGCTTCCTTGGCGGTATCGTCATCGGTTTCCTGGCCGGCTATATCGTTCTATGGCTTGAAAAAGTCACGGAGGGTATGCCCAAGTCCTTAGACGGCATCCGGCCTATGCTGATTTATCCTGTTGTAGGCTGCTTCATCGTCGGGGTCCTGATGACCTTCATCTTCAACCCCCTGATCGGCCTCATCAATACCGGCCTTTCAGCCATGCTGACCGGTCTTTCCTCTTCCGGTCTCATCTGGCTTCTGGGTCTCATCCTCGGCGGCATGATGGCCATCGATATGGGCGGTCCCATCAACAAGGCGGCCTATGTCTTCGGTACTGGTATGCTGGCTCAGGCGGCTGACTATTTGAAGGCCGGCTCCGCAGCGAATGATCCCAAGGTTCAGGCCTGCTACATCGCCATGGCAGCCGTCATGATCGGCGGTATGGTTCCTCCTGTCGGAATTGCCCTGGCTACGAGAATCTTCCCGAAGAAGTTTACGGAAGCTGAAAAGGATACCTGGGTATCGAACCTGGTCATGGGCGCTTCCTTCATTACAGAGGGTGCCATTCCCTTCGCTGCAGCCGATCCCGGCCACGTCATTCCCTGCACCTTCGTCGGCGCAGCTGTAGCCGGTCTCCTTTCCGCAGCTTTCGGCTGCACCCTGATGGCTCCCCACGGCGGCGTCTTCGTATTTGCAACCGTCGGCCATCCCTTCCTCTACATCCTGTCCTGGCTCATCGGCTCCCTTGTGACCTGCTTCATGCTGGGCTTCATCAAGAAGGATGCAGACCGGATGTAAACCCCGTTTATTATCTGATATAATTGTCCGCGGGGAAACGCAGTTTCCCCGCGCAATTGCAATGAAAGCTTTAAGGAGGAAAAATATGAAGGAATTTACTTACACCATCACAGATCCCCAGGGCATCCACGCACGGCCGGCCGGCGAGTTCGTCAAGGCTGCAGCTGCTTTCCCCTGTGACGTGAAGATTCAGAAGGGGGAGAAGGAGATGAATGCCAAGGGCATCCTCGGCGTCATGTCCCTTGGTGTCAAGCAGGGCGAGTCCATCACCGTTAAATGCGATGGAGAAAACGAAGAGGAAGCGGCTGCTTCCCTTGAGAAATTCCTTAAGGAGAATTTGTAATACAAAAACGCGTATGGGTCGCAAAAATTATTTTTTTATGCAAATAGCACCCCTTTTCAGAGACTCTGGGTCGCAATAATGGAGTCCTGATACAAATGGCATCCTTTTTTTACAAAAACGGGTCTCAAAATTGGTGTTTTATTGCAAATAGCACCCTTTCCGGGGTGGAACGGGTCGCAGAGAAGGGTATTTGCAGCAAATGGCACCCTTTTTCTGCAGACAGTGACGGGGATTGATTGATACAGGGGGTAAGAAATGCTAGAAATTACCGGCAAGAGCGTCTTCGGCGGCGTGGCCATCGGCCCGGTCAAGGTTTATAAAAAGGGCGAGAATGTCGTAAAGCGCGTTAAAGTCGAAGACGTTGAGGCGGAAGTGAAGCGCTTCGACGAGGCGAAGGAGACGGCGAAGGGACAGCTCGACGCCCTCCACGACAAGGCCCTGAAGGAAGTTGGCGAGGCCAATGCCGCGATTTTCGAGGCTCACCGTATGTTCCTCGAGGACCCGGGGTATCTCGATTCCGTATACAATATCATCAGGACCCAGGGCGTTAACGCGGAAGTGGCTGTGGCCACTACCGGCGACAACTATGCCGAGATGCTGGCGGCTATGGACGATGACTACATGAAGGCCCGGTCCGCCGATGTGAAGGATGTTTCAAACCGCGTCATCTCTGTTCTGCAGGGAAATACCGGAGACGGGAGCCTGGGCGATGTTCCGGTCATTCTTCTGGCTGACGACCTGGCTCCTTCCGAAACCGTCCAGCTCGATAAGTCAAAGGTGCTTTCCTTTGTCACCCGCCACGGTTCCACGAATTCCCATACAGCCATTCTGGCCCGCACCATGGGTATCCCGGCCATCATCGGGGCCGACTTTTCCGACGATGCAGACGGAAAGACCGGCATCGTGGACGGGGCGCTTGGAAAACTTTTCATCGATCCGGATGAGGAAACCCTTGCGAAATATACGAAGCAGAAGGCGGACCTTGACGAGAAAAAGCGTCTCCTGCAGGAACTGAAGGGCAAGGAGAATGTCACCCTTGACGGGAAGAAGATCAATCTTTATGCCAATATCGGCGGGGTCGGCGATGTGGCCGAAGTCCTTGAAAACGACGCCGGCGGCATCGGTCTTTTCCGGTCAGAGTTCCTGTATCTGAAGAAGGACGACTACCCGACGGAAAATGAGCAGTTCGAGGCCTACCGCAAGGTGGCCCAGATGATGGCGGGAAAGAAGGTAATCATCCGGACCCTTGACATCGGGGCCGACAAGCAGGCCGACTACTTCCACCTCGAACATGAGGAGAATCCGGCCATGGGCTTTAGGGCCATCCGGATCTGCCTGAAGAGGCCGGAAATCTTCAAGACCCAGCTTCGGGCCATATTCCGGGCTTCCTACTATGGGAACATTGCCATCATGTACCCCATG
>JAZASQ010000017.1:0-23219 GCA_036343235.1 Lachnospiraceae bacterium | reverse complement strand
TTTTCAAAACACAAGGACATGAGCGGCAGGCAGGCCCGTCGCCATGTCCCTTTAAATATTTCAGATGTCTGTTTCCGCCGAGTGGCGGTTGAAAAACCTTACTGAGCGTTCTTCAGAAGCTTTTCGCAGGACTGATTGCCTACGGTGCAGCTGGTCTTGCAGGCGCTCTGGCAGGAAGTACGGCACTCGCCGCAGCCGCCGGTCTTTACAGTGTTTGTGAGCTTTCTCGTGTTCAGAGTCTGGATGTGTTTCATGACAGGTCTCCCTTCATATAAATAATGTAAATCTCCGCCCGAAGGGCTGATTTGCTAGTTATTTGCGCGCGGTGTTTCAAAGCAAAACACGCGGAAGATATTATAGCATACTCGACAGAAATTACAAACAAAAGTCATGAGCAGGTTCAGACAAATTCCGCCCAAAGTTCTCGTTCTACATTATTCATATCAGTCGAGACCTTTTACGACAGCGTTGTCCATGCACCACTGCAGGGCCTTGGAAGCCAGGTAATAGTCCTTGATGGTCTCCTGTCCGCCCATATTTGTGTACAGGGTGTCCTTGTCCGTGACGCCAAGCTGGGACATCATCATCGATACGTACTGGTCGTAGCCCTCGGAGTCGATGGTGAGGCCCTCCTTCACGGCAACAGCCAGGAATACGTACTCTTCCCGGGCGTTTTCATCAACGGAATCATCAACCGTAGCATTGCCTGTGACCTTATTTATGACGACTTCCTGCTTGAGGTCCGTCTCATGGTCCTTGAAGTACTGGGCATACTGCTCCTTCAGGTAGTTCGTCTTGAAGTCATTTAAGTCCGCGCAGCCGAACTTTTCCTGAACGATAGCGTCTGTCAAAGTATCATAAGTAAGCTTCGTGCAGATGAAATTCACGGTGAAGCGGAAAACCACCGCCTGGCCCGCGAGGTCCGTTGCCCCGTAGTCATCCGGGAAAGTCACATTGGAGTCAACCGTGGAGCCCACTGCCGCACCGACAAGGCCGGACGTGAACCCGTCGATATAGCCTGTCCCCTGGACCGCGTCGGAATTTCCGGCCACATCCACATAGACGTCACTCGCCGTTCCTCCGTCGAAGGCCACGCCGTCTTTCAGCCCCTGATAATCGATATTTACGATATCGTCCTCAGCCACTGTCGTCTTCGTATCGTCACGAACTAAACAGTCCTCTCCGGTCAGGAGGTTGCTGTCACAGAAGGCCTTCAGAGTGTCCTCGTCTGCTGAATCAGCATCGGGGAAGTTCACTTCAACTCCCTTATACTCGCCCAGGGTCACGAGTTCTGCCGCCTTCTTGGCGGTCTCCGTCATCTCGAGATCTTCGCCGGAATCGGAGGCAGTGTCGATCTGTGAAGAATCGGCCGATGTATCGCTGCTGTCCGCATTGTCACTCTTCTTGCTCCCGCAGGAAACAAGAAGGGATGCTGCGGTCACGGCAGCCAGGACCAGGGCAAATAATTTTTTTCTTTTCATTTCTAACTCCTTACGTGTGCTTTCCGCAGAGCTTCGCCGCTTTGCGGCTCTCGCTCTGCTCCCTTCCAACTCGCGCTTTACTGCTGCTTCGCAGCATCGCGCTCGTTGTAAGGGGGCGTGCCATTAAGTCATCGCCATCGGCAAATACATTTGCCTCTGTCGATGACTTATGGCACTTGAAAGCACACTATACCATTTATTGCTTTTTCATGCCACAAATGTTATTATTTTGCGGCTGAATTTTTTGTGAACACTTGGCGGAGCCGCAAAGTTACAATGGTCTCGGCGCCCGCTTTCAGCGAATATATACTATTTGGAGGAATTCCATCATGCCTATCTGGGCCATTGTCATGCTCATCATCATCGCCGCCCTCGTGGCCGGCATCATTGTACTCTACATCCTCGGCAAGAGGGCCGAGAAGAAGAAGGCCGAACAGGACGAGCTCATCAAAAATTCCGCCCAGCCGATTTCCTTCCTTGTCATAGATAAGAAGATGATGAAGCTCAAGGATTCCGGCCTTCCCCAGCAGGCCATTGATCAGGCCGGCCGTTTCTCAAGAAACGCAAAGCTTCCTATTGTCAAGGTCAAGGCAGGCCCCAAGGTCATGAACCTGATTGCCGACCCGGAAATCTTCGACCAGATTCCGGTGAAGAAGGAAGTCAAGGCAATGGTTTCCGGCCTCTATATCACTTCCGTCCGCGGTCTCCACGGCCGGGTCGAAGCCCCCGAACCGCAGAAGAAGGGCCTGCAGGCAAAGCTGGCTGCGCTTCGCAAGAAGGCAACTTCATAAAAACTGCATCATGAAAAAATGACAGGAGGAGGCACGCGTTGCGTGCCTCCTCCTTTTCATTGCCGCCCCGGAATGACCGGGGCGGCTTTTGCGGAGGCCTTGCCTTGACAGGCATTTCACGCGTGTATATACTTGGTGACAACAAGGAGGTACTTCTATGCCTGTACAGATGAAAAAATGGGGAAACAGTATGGGACTTCGCGTCACGAAAGAAATGCTAAACGAAGCCGGCATTTCTCCCGATGATCCCATGACACTTGAAATCAAAAAAGGCCAGTTCATTTTTACGACTGTCCATCGGCGTCTGTCTCTGGAGGAAAGGATTGAAAAATACGGTCCCATAGAAAAAGCCCCTGCCGTGGATTGGGGTAAAGACAGAGGACGTGAAGTATGGAAATGACTCTTCCCTTTTCACAAAGAGATGTCCTGCAGCTTGAGGACGTCAGCGTTCCTGTCGTCGTTCTTTCCAAAGATGCATTCAATCGAACCGGGCAGGCCATTGTCTGCCCTCTTTTCCGTGGAAAATCCGTATCTGCCGTTCATGTAGCAGTCACTTTCACAAGTAAACAATATTTCGCCGCCGCCGAGCAGCTTCGCTATGTCGACCTGTCCCAGCGCTTCTTTAAAATTCTCGGATCCGTCCCAATGGATGAATTCATTGAAATTTCCAATGCTGCGGAGAGCCTTATTGACTACTACTGACAGGCCCTGTAAAAATGCCGCCCCGGATATGCAGAAAGGACTTCATCTCCTGTTCTTTCTTGCCGGGCAAAATCCGCTAAGACATTGCCCGGCATAAATAACAACATATGTTCTGTTTATGATGGCTACTCTCATCTGCAGTCGGCGAGGTAACCGGCCGCCCCCTGGTGGAACGGATCCTCCTCAAGCGCCTTCTCAAACTCTCCTGCTGCCTTTGCTCTGTCGCCCAGGCCGAGGGCACCCAGTCCGAGAAGGTAGTGGCAGTGAGCGCGGTTCTTTTTGTCCATGTCCTCGTCGAAGATCAGGAACTCCGGCATGGAGACAGCGAAGTAGTCGGGTTCATTGACGTCCTCCATGTGGTTCTGCCCGTAGTCGATGAGCTTATAGAAGCGGGCATTGGCCTCGTTGGTATTCCCGAGCTTTTCAAAAGCCAGGCCCTGGAACATGATCATGTCTGCGGGCTGGTCGTAGTAGTACATGGGACCGGCGGGGTCACTTGCCCCGAGCGTAGCGAGGCGGAAGTATTCTTCGGCTCCCTTCCGGTCGCCTGCCTTCTCCCGGCAGAGACCCAGGTAGAAATAAATATTATTATCCTTCGTTCCTTCCAGGCGCCCCTCGCCCAGATTTAAGGGATAAGATACAGCTTCCTTGAACAGGTTCGCAGCCTTGTCATAGTCCCCCTTCGCGAAGGCTTCCTTCCCAAGACCGCAGAGGGCGGTTTTGAACTGAGTCGAAATCTTTCCCTCGGCCCCTTCCCAGGCCCGGAACTCATGAGCCATAATGGCGTCGTAAGCTTCTTTATATTTCCCGTTCAGGTTCAGGACAGTCACGTACTCGGCGTAGATGTCGTCCCGGTCTGCAATCAGGCCTTTGTGGGCCTCATAGTAGGCAAGACGGTCTGCCTTGCCGATTCCCATTTTCTTTCTCAGTTGGTCGTACTCGAGGAAGACGGTCTGGTCCTTCTCACTCAGCTTGAAGGCCTTCTTCATGCAGGAAAGGGCTTTTTCCTTATTTCCCTGCTTATTGAAGTATCCGATAGCCAGGTTCCGCCATACGGTAGGATAGGAGCTGTCCAGCTCTGCGGCCTTCTCCCAGAGGGCGATGGCCTCATCATATTGGAACTTGTCATAGAAGAGGCAGCCCAGATAATAAGGAGCCTTCGCCCCTTCCGGATTTTCTTCCATGGCTGCCTGAAGATTTCCGATATCCTCCAGACGGTTGGGGTAGTCCGTTCCGGGCACCATTTCTTCCGCTGCCTTAAATTCAGCAAGGGCTTTGTCTTTCTGGCCCAGAGCCAGAAGGAAGGTCCCACGCTGGTATCTTGTCTGAGGAATCTCCGATTTTACATGAGAGAGAACTTCGATGGCCTCCTCATAGAAACCGGCTTCAGCAAGATCACTCGATGCAGAAAGCAGGAGGTAGGGCTTATCGCCGCTGCGCTCATCGAGAAGGGTTTCCCTTCCAAGTTTTTCCAGTACATAGAGGGAAACGAAGTCAAAGCCGCCCAGGGTCAGACTCTCTTCCGCAAAAACCTTTGCCTCATCAGCCCGGCCCAGCTTATAGAACAGCATAGCTTTGAGGCCCCGGCACTTCCGGTTGTGGGCATTGCGCACGAGGGACTTATCCGCAAAGGAAAGAGCTTCTTCCCATTTTCCCTTCATCGCGGCAATGCAGGAAAGATAATAATATCCCCCCTCCTTCTCTTCCTCCGTCCAAATGGCCTTGTAGAAGCTGTCGTAGGCCTCCTCGTACTTCTTCTGATAGAACAGAGCAAGGCCCTTATTGAAGAAGGCTTCGGAATTATAGGGATTCGGGGTCAAAGAGGTAAGCCGTTTGATGGCCCGGTCGAAATAGGTGACAGCCTTTTCAAAGCAGCCCCGGCGCAGAAGGAGGAGGCCGTAAGCATTACTATTTCTGACATCATCCGGATCTCGCTTCAGGGCCTCGAGATAGTAGGCGTCCGGCCGAATCGTCGCATGCCGGTACTGCTCCAGGTGCTGGCCTGCAAGGTAGAGTTCCTCCGTGGTGATGATGTCTTCAGGTTTCTTTAATGCATCCGCAGGCTTGGCCTGGGGTCGCTGGTTTTCGGGCTCTGTCTCATAAGAAACGAGGGTCTTTCCATCCGCCTCAACACTGATGCTGATGTCGTGGATGTCGAAGTCTGAAAGGGCAAAAATCTTTTCAAAAGGCTTGTCCGGCGCCAGGGCAGCCGCTTCAGTGAAGCAGACGGAAGCCCTGTTTTTTATTATTATTTTTGCGGCGTCTACGCGCCCCGTCGCATAGACGGCTGCATAGAGACCGTCTTCTGTCTTTTCGATATTGACAGCGCATTCCTTTGTTGCATTCTTGACGTAGCCGGCGTTCCGATAGGGCATGAAGTACTGCGTGAAGGTCTTTTCCTCATGAGGTTTGAGCCAGGAAAAATCCGGCTGGTTGTCGCAGTACATGCCCGTCATGAGCTCGACGTAGGGACCGTCTGCGTCCGTCAGGTTTCTGTCCCAGGCCCTGCCGAAGTCTCCGCAGCCCCAGGTCCACTGCTTCTTTCCGGGCGACACGTGGTGGTCCGCCACGTGGAGGAGGCCGGCCTTCTTCCCGTAGTCGTAGCCGCCCATGAAATCATACTTGGACTTTTCGGCCATGTAAGACGTAGGCACGGGAATATTTTTGTAGCGGGAAATATCGACGCCCGCGGAATAGTCGTGTTTATAGTATTCGCCTGTCGCAATCGGAAAGCGGGAAACGGCGCGCTTGCCGTGATCGTAAACATTCTGCACGTCCGGCGGGAAGACGGACTGGGTGTCGTCATTGACGGCTACTGCCGGATTTGCCCACCAGAGGAAAGTCTGGGGCAGGCCTGTCGGATTGTAGAGACGGGCTTTGATTTCGATATAGGACCTGCCGGGGTAGAGGGTAAAGGTCGTCACGACATCCGTTCCGTACATGCGGTCCGTATCGTAGAGGTCCACGGAGGCGGTTCCGTCCAAGTCCTGATGAATCCTGTACCGCACGGGCGCATACGTCGTGGGCCGGTGGTGCTGGGGCCAGTTGAACTCGATGCCGCCGGAAATCCAGGGCCCGAGCAGACCGACGAGGGCCGGCTTTATGACGTGATTATAGTAGACGAATTCATATCCGTTCGTCTTGTCTGTCGCCCGCTCGATGCGGCCGCCAAGCTCAGGCAGGACCTCGACTTTGATATATTCATTTTCCAGAAAAACAGCCTGATACTTGTGATCCGTCTTCTCCCTGCTGATCTTCTGCGTCGTAGGATAGGGGTAGATCTTTCCCGAAGACCCCTGATACGTCCGCTTCTCCAGGAACATGGGATTTTTGTCCGCTTCCCCGACCTCGTATGTGGGAATCAAAATCTCTTCCTTCCACACTCTTGCGTTTTCCACTTTTTTCTCCTCAATACTAATACAAAAATCTTCACCGCACTGTGGATTTTGTCCAGCCAGCGCACCTTTGCATCAGGAAGAATTTTCCCCTGAAGCATCTTCAATATACATAAACGAATGTCCTTTTCAAATGGGGGAAAGGGCTCTTACGTTTATAAATTTTGCTCTCATTTCTATTGTCTCTGGAAATGAAATTCCGTATACTCCAAACAGATGCGGAAAGGAGCTTCTTCATGTTTTCCACGGAAACATTTGTCACCCCGGATTCGGACTACTATATCTTCGAGCCCTCTCACACGGCTCGGGCCATGTACCTGTATCCTCTCGATACCGGCCGTTTTACATATAAGGGCGGCTATAAACTCACGCGGACTTCCTATGATTCCTACCTTCTCATGCACTTGGAGGAAGGGTCACTTTTCTTAAATACGAGAAACCACGACTTCGAGGCGGCCGCCGGGGACACAGTCCTCCTCGACTGCCACGAGCCCCACTCCTACGGGACAGATGCGGGCTGCGTCACAACCTGGCTCCACTTCGACGGTGTCATGGGAGCGAAATACTTCGAGCTCATCTCCGGCCACGACCGGCCTGTTATCCGCCTTGAAAATCCGGAGCCCGTCCTCACAGAGCTCACGAAAATCTACCACATATTCCGGGACGGAAAACCCATCGTGGAAGCGGCTTTCAATCTTTCCATCACGGCCGCTCTGACGGAACTCATCATTAACGGAACGCCGTCGGAGAGGATTCTCCCGAGCGACGCTGTCGGATCCGCCCTTTCCTTCATCCGCGAACACATCACGGATGAGTTCTCAATCTCCGATGTGGCAGAGTATGTCCATTTAAGTCCCTACTACTTCAACCGCCTCTTCAAGAAGCGGACCGGCTTCACGCCCCACGACTATATTCTGAACCTGCGCCTGAACAATGCCTGCTACCTGCTCCGGACATCCAACCACACCGTGAAGGAAATCTGTTTCCTCACAGGCTTCCAGTCGGAATCCGCCTTCTGCCAGTCCTTCAAGCACGTGAAGGGAGTGACGCCGTCCGCCTATAGGGAGGGAAGCATCCCGAAGAACTGACATTCCCCCAGTGCAGAGACAAAGCAGCCCGGGCCGCCTTCGCGGTCCGGGCTTTATCATCACTGTATTTACTTTCAGTTCAGCGCGATTTCATACACCGCCTGCAGAACGACGCTCTTTAAGTCCGCGACGCTCTTTCCGACTTCTTCCAGGCGACCGGCCATCGTGGATTCGACATTTACGTTCACGCCTTCCTTCAGGGGCGTGATATAGAGAACCATCTTCCCGTCATTTTCCTTCAGGTCCTCCATCTGCTCCCGGAGACCGGTCTCCCACAGGCCTTCGTTGCAGAAATTGTCGGCGATCATTGTGTTCCCGACGAAGAGGTGGCCGATATCTCCCGAATAGAGTATGTCCAGGCGGACATCCTTGACGCCAGTCATTTGCTGAATCGGAAGCGTCAGAACATAGCGACTGTCCGCCACCTGTTCCGTCTTTACCTCAAATTTCTTCTTTTCCGTCCGGAAAACAACCTCGGAAAATTCAGGCGGCAGGAAGCTGTCATTGGCCTGCCGGGCTCCCCGGATGTCCGCGAAATTCGCAGCAGGATAGAATATCACCTTTGTGCCGGCTTCTGTCGTTTCCAATGAGAGACGCCCGCCCTTTTCGAGCAGAGCCTCCTTCGTGAAAACGAGCCCACGGTCCAAGACCGTCATGGAGTCGGCAAGGGACCGGGACAGAAGAAGGATATGAATCATATGATTCTCCTTCTTCACCGAAAACTTCTGCGCACCCACAGGCCTGTCGGGGGAAACCTCATTCGTCTCCGTCATGGAAACCATGGCACCATCTTCGAAAGTGAAAGAAGGCTTCATGCCTTCCGGCACCATGAAGATATAGGTGTCGCTGCCATCCTTCTCCCGGAAAACCGTTACGGGCTGGGCCGTTGCTTTCACGAGGCGGATGCCTGAAAGGTCCATGTTGAAGGGCAGGATGCAGTTTTCATCCGCGGCCAGGTCAAATGAGAATGTGATGTCTCCTTCATCTGTCTCAATCGTCACCTCATCATTTTTCCGTTCGGAAAGGTCGAAGTGGTCCTGGAAGTTATTGACGAAGAGAAAGCCGGACTTCCCATCCGTACGGACGGCATAGCGCAGAGATTCTTTATCTCTCGGTGCAATGTTCGAAACCCCTGCCGGCAATACCGTCTCCATGGGGCAGAGGGTCTCCGCCCAGGTCGAAGCAAAGAGATGCAGGGGTTTCAAGCGCCGGTAGGATTCCCGTTCCTGGCCGAACTCCCCGAGAGCTGCCTGGTAGTCATAGGAAATCTTCGGTACCTGGGCCTCATTCATGTAGGTTCCGGTCTTTCCAATAGGGTTCGTCCCGCCCTGGAACATGTAGTAGCCGAGGAAGTTGCAGCCGCTTCCCACCTTGATATTCGCAAGGGCGTCGACGCTCTTCATCGGGTACTCGAAACGATAATAATAGGAGCTCATCATGCCCGCTCCCATCTCGCAGCAGGCATAGGGCCGGTCTTCCGGCGGATACGAGGGGCGGAAGTCGTCCGTCGTCACGACACTGTTCTGATGATAATCCTGGTAGACGTACTCCTCTGTCGCCGGGTGCTCACCCTTGTGGGAGTAGAAAAGCCAGGGCCGGTAGGGGTAGCCGCCCCAGAGGGGCAGGATGTCTGCCGGAGCGCAGGCTCCGCCCCACCCCGTGCAGGTGTAGAAAGCCCCTTCAAGACCGCACTCCCGCTCGATGTCGCGGATGGCGTGCATGTAGGTCTCGCCCTCGTTTCCGCCGAAGATCCACTCGTTGGAAATGCCGGTCGTCATTTCCCAGCCGGCAGAGGAATGCTGATACTCGTTGTCGACCTGAACTGCGATGATGGGTCCGCCGTCACGGAAATAGAGGCCTTCCGTCTGCTCATATATTTTTGAAAAGAGCCTCTTCACGTAGAAGAGAAAGCCGGGTGCAGTCGTCCGGGCCTCGAAGGGCTTCCCGTAGAGCCAGTCGGGAAGGCCGCCGTTTCGCACCTCCCCGTGGTCGAAAGGCCCGACCCGGAGGATGACATAGAGACCCTGCTCCTTGCAGAGGCGGACGAAGTGCCCGATGTCCCTACGGCCTGAAAAATCAAACTCCCCTTCCACTTCCTCATGGTGGTTCCAGAAGACATAGGTGGAAACCGTGTTGATTCCGCCGAGGCGCATCTTCACGAGCTCATCCTCCCAGCGGGACGGGTCCATGCGGGAAAAGTGAAATTCCCCGGCAATGCCGAAATATGGCTTCCCGTTTTTCTCCATATAATAGTTGTTGAAGCCGATCTCATCTCCCGATGCGGACTTTCCCCGGAAATCGTCGCCCAGGTCGTGGAGCGGCTTTACCTGAAAGCCTTTCAGGGAAATCGTGTTTTTCATATTATTCTAATCCCCTATAAAAATATACTGTTTGCGGAACCGTCATTCCTTGACAGCCGCCCCTCCAAGGCTCGTAATCAGAGACTTCTGTGTCACGATGAAGAAGACGATGAAGGGCACGGCGATAATCAGGGAACCTGCCGAGAAGGAAGCAAACATATTCTTCTTCTCCGTCACAAAACTGTAGAGACCCTGGGCCGTCGTCTGAACGTCTGACGAGCGGAGAACAAGGTTCGGATAGATGAAGTCCATCCAGGGGGCCATAAAGCTTGTCAGTGTCAGAAGGACCATGATGGGCTTGGCTACCGGCATGACAATGCGGGCAAAAATTTGGAAGTGAGAGGCCCCGTCCAGGCGGGCCGCCTCGTCTAAGGACCTCGGCACCGTATCGAGGTAGGACTTGATCATCCAGGTATTGTATGGAACATTGCCCGCGATGTAAATCAGGGACAGTCCCCACAGGGTATTCAGTCCGCCAATCCGGAGAAGAAGGACATAGATGGCCACCATGCCGACGAAGGAGGGAAAAATCTGCAGGATAAGCAGGCTCATCATGAAGGGCTTCTTCGTCCGGAAGCGGAAACGGGAAAGAACATAAGCCGACAGGGCACAGATGAAATCCGTCGCCACCGTCGTGATCAGGGCAATGACCAGGGTATTACGGAACCAGAGCGGATAGTCCGTCTGCGTGAAAAGCTCCATGAAATTCTTCAGTGTAAACCCGTTCCCGAAAGGAACGATGGACAGGGAAGCAATATTCTGGTTCGGAGAAAAAGCTGCCGCTGTCACATATACGAGGGGGTACAGCACAAAGAGGGATACCATGATCAGAATAATATACATGACCAGGGTAAGGCCTGTATTTTTTGTCTTTTGCATTACAGTTCGCCCTCCTTATAAGATTTCGTATTCCTAAAGACCAGAATGGCGAAGGGCGCCATGACAAGGAATATTACAATGGCGAGTACCGATGCGTAGTTGTACTTCATCATGGCCATGGTCAGCTTGTAAATCCAGGTAATCAGGATATCCGTGGATCCGGAGGATGTCACTGTCGAATCGGCCGCCTCCGGAAGGCCGCCGGTCAGGAAGTAGATGGCGCCGAAATTGTTGATATTGTGCATGAAGCCCATGATCAAAAGGGGCATGGTCTGGAAAAGGACGAGGGGCAGGGTAATCTTCCTGAAAATCTGAAAAGGAGACGCCCCGTCAATTCTGGCCGCTTCGACAATGTCCGACGGAATGGCCGTCATGGAGCCCATAGTCAGCAGCATGAAGTAGGAAAATCCGGCCCAGAGGTTGATGACGATGCAGACGACCCGGCAGATTCCAGTATCGGAAAGCCAGGGAATCGGCCCTGAAATCCAGCCCCACTGCATGAGGGTCCTGTTTACGATACCGAAGGAGCCGTTCAAAAGGTTCTTCCATACCAACATGGAAACGATCGAAGGCACCGCATAGGGCAGGATGAAGATGGAACGGAAAACAGGCGCAATCCGGACCCTTCTCGACTGCAGCATGGCTGCCAGAATGAAGCCCCCGAAGAAGCAGGTGAAGGTCGCGAAGAAGGCCCAGACCAAGGTCCATACGGCCGTCCGCCCGAAGGCCACGGCCCAGTCCGCCTTGCCTCCGAAGAGGTCAGCGAAGTTCTGCATGCCTACCCAGTTCACAAGGTTGTTCGGCGGGATATGCTCAGGGTTCGAATAGTCCGTGAAGGCCACAAGGGCTGAGAAAACCAAAGGTACAACGACGAAGAATAATATAAGTATCACAGCAGGAAGCAAGCCGGCCACCGGGAAAACCTTGTCGGACAGCCCCCTCTGCTTTTCGCTGATACTTCCGCGGATGCAGAACTTTTTGTAACGCTCCATGGCATCCTTCACGGACATCACATAGAGCAGGACCACAATGCAGAGGATAGCCAGGGCAATGACCCCGTCAATCATCATGAAGACCGAATTGTCCCGGAACTTGACGGCCAGTTCCGGATGCGGGTCTCCAAGTGTGATGAGTCCCTTAATCTTCTGTACCCAGAAAGGAATCAGAAGCAGGGTGACAAGCTCTATCAGGGCAAAAAAGCAGCCGGTCAGCCGGTCTTTGAAATAGCGGATATGAGCCGCTCCCATGAAAAGACAGGCTGTCCTTTTTACCAGCTTTTCCGAGGAGCCGTCTTCGGATAAAATCGCTTTCATAAAAAAGTCTCCTGAAAAAAAGGACGGCTCTGCAGGAAATCCTTCAGAGCCGCTTGCAAGGAACAGTGCAGCCTTATTTCGATGCAATCCGGTCATTGACCGCATTGAGTTCAGTGGTTACATCCGCTCCATCCCAGATATTGGCGCAGGCAGAGTCCATGACAGTCCACCAGTCATTTGCTTCGGGAATGGAAGGCGCCGGATACGCATAGTCGAGCTGGGCAGAAAGACCTTTCACATACTCAGAATCCACATCGATCTCTGCGGAGGGAACTTCACCTGTAATGTCCACACGCAGCTTCTGCATTTCAGGCGTTACAAGGAACTTGGCAAAAGCCTCTGCCTCTGCCGGATGCTCGGAATAGGCAGATACAACCATGGTGCGGGCATTGGAGAATGCCATGCAGGGGTGGTCTTCTCCCGGAAGGGAAGGAAGGGTCGTCACGCCGAGATTGATCCCGGCATCAAGGCAGCTCTGAATGTTCCAGGCCCCGGTCACATACATGGCCGCCTTGCCTTCCGTGAAGGCTGCCAGGCAGATGGAGTCATCAGAAATATCCGCCGCTGGAACGTCTAAATATTTGCGGAAGGACTGAAAATAGGTCATGCCGTCAATGGCGTCCTGAGTTTCCATATAGGTGTCGGAAGCGTCGGTTCCGTCAGGTCCGAAGAGCTGGTTTCCGTTCTTGCCGTTGAACATGACGGAATAGTAAGCCGAGCCCGGATTGAAGATCAGGCCGTATTTTCCGGGCTGATTGAATGTCTCACAGAACTTCTCGACATCTTCCCAGGTCTTGGGGGGATCGGCTACCAGGTCCTTATTATAGAAAAGCGCGAAGGTATCGGATGAGAAGGGATAGCCGTAGAGCTTTCCGTCATAAGTGACGGCCTTCACGCCGGAAGCCGATACATTGTCCTTCACATCGGCTTCATTCGTGACGGGCAAGATGTGGCCGCCGGCCACAAGGTTTCCGATGGTATTGTTCGGGCAGGCAAAGGCATCCGCACCGACGCCGGCAGGACCGTCCATGGCAATGCGTCCGTTGGAATCGGCAAGCTCGACGTTTTCATATTCAATCTTGATATTCGGATGCTGCTTTGTGAAGGCTTCGCCGGCCTGCTCTATAAACTGCTGGGCTACACCTGAGGACTCCCACACCTTCAGTGTGATGTCATCCGTAGTAAGGCCGTCTTCTCCTGCGGAAACCGCTGTATCCGCTGCTGCCTCATCAGCCGACGTTCCATTTGAATCGCCGTTGCTGCCGCAGCCGGCCAGAGTTGTCGCAGCCAGGCAAATCGTAAGCAATCCCGATATAACTTTCTTTTTCATGATTCTATTCCTCTGATTTCTATAACCCCTCCAGGGTGTCCTGCCGACAGTTGTGCCGCCGGCTTTATGATTTGAGATAAGCGCTTTCTTTTCATGAAAAGATATCAGTTCTTGAACTGTGCTTATAATAGTACCTTCCCGGCTCTGCTTCATTGTTTCGTTTTGACCCCTCATTTAGAAAAATTGCTCTTGCGCCGCTGCCTGCCGGAACAAAAAAGAGGCCGTGCGGGTGCTTTTGTCAGCACCCGCACGGCCCTGTCAATATCAGGAATAGTCGCGGTTTACATTATTCTCCTAAAAGCTGCTTTGCATATACAAGGCGGGCACAGACAGCAAAGATGTCCGCGGCCTGCTGAAGTTCCGGCAGGGTCGGGAAAGAAGGAGCCAGACGGATCCACTTGTCGTCCGGATCCTTGCCGTAGGGGAAAGGAGCACCGGCGCCTGTCAGAACGACGCCGCACTCTTTCGCAGCTTTGACGATGGCCTTAGCTGTATTGTCCGGACCTTCATAAGCGATGAAGTAGCCGCCCAGAGGCTTTTCGAACTTGCCGATGCCCCGGGAAACAAGCTCTTCGTCCAGGACCTTTTCAAGAGCCTCGAACTTGGGCCGGAGGATGGCCGCATGCTTCATCATGTGGTGAATTACATTATCATGGTCCTTAAGGAAGCGGGCATGGCGGAGCTGGTTCATCTTGTCGTGACCGATGGTCTGGACAACGAGGTGGCGGCGGATGTCATCGAGGTTCTTCTTCGAGGAAGCCAGGGCGGAAATGCCGGATCCGGCGAAGGTCACCTTCGAAGTCGAGGCGAACTTGTAGACGATGTCGGGATGGCCGGCCTTGGCGCACTCCGAAAGAATTTCCGGAATCTGGGGCTGATTGTCTTCGTACAGATAATGTACGCAGTAGGCGTTGTCCCAGTAGATACGGAAGTCCTCGGCCGCAGGGTTTAAGCGGGCGAAGCGGGACACGACCTCATCGGAATAGACGGTGCCTGTGGGGTTCGCGAACTTGGGCACGCACCAGATACCTTTGACAGCCGGGTCATTGTTTACATATTTCTCGACCAGATCCATGTCCGGCCCGTCCGCATTCATCGGGATATTGATCATCTCGATATTGAAGGACTCCGTGATCTTGAAGTGACGATCATACCCTGGGACCGGGCAGAGGAACTTGACTTCCGGCAGACGGCACCAGGGGGTGGACCCGCAGACACCGAAGAGCATGGCCCGGGCCACCGTATCGTACATGACGTTCAGGGAGGAATTCCCAAATACGAAGACATTCTCCGGATCGTCCTCCATCATGGAAGCCATGAGGCGGCGGGCTTCCGGAATGCCGACAGGCTCCCCATAGTTTCTGCAGTCACTGCCGTCCTCGCAGACAAGGTCCGCCTGGCTGTGCAGGACGTCCAGCATGGGCATGGACAGCTCCAGCTGCTCTACAGAAGGCTTGCCCCGGGCCATATTGAGAGACAGGTCCCGCTTCTGATATTCGCGATAGGCCTCCTCCAGGCTCTCCTTTTCATGAAGCAGCTCTTCCTTCGACATTTCCGTGTACTTCTTCATATTCTTCTTCTTTCCCTGCCGGGTTTACGGGTTCCAACTTGAGAAGTAATTGCAGGGCCTCAGCCCAACAGGCATTATAATACCACTGTCCGCACTCCGCTTACAAGTGTATTTGTGACAGAGAACAGGGCTTTTTTTCGTAAATTTTTGTAAGCATATAAATTCGCATTGAAAGGTATCCGTTTCTGAAATGGCGCAAAAAAAGTCCCCGGACGACACACGCCGCCCCGGGGACTGAAAATAAATATTATTCTGCTGATTCTATATGCTCTGCCGTCGCAGTAAGCTTTCCACCTTCTAGGCCGATGGTAATCGTATCTCCCATGGAGACCTGTCCCTCCAGGATGACCCGGGCCGCCAGGGTTTCCACGTTCTTCTGCAGGAAACGCTTGAGGGGACGGGCCCCGTAGACAGGGTCGTAACCGGAGTCGATGACATACTGCTTGGCCTCATCCGTGAGGGTGACGGTAAGCTGCTTGTCCGAAAGACGCTCGTTTAAGTGCTTCATCTGCAGATCCACAATGAAGCCGATGTTCTCCTTCGTCAGGGGCTTGAACATGATGATCTCGTCCAACCGGTTCAAAAATTCCGGCCGGAAGGAGGCCTTCAGCAGGTCCTGAACCTGAGAGGCCGCATCAGAAGTGATGTTTCCGGCCTCGTCGATTCCGTTCAACAGGAACTCCGAACCGAGGTTGGAGGTCAATATGATTATTGTATTTTTGAAATCGACCGTCCGTCCCTGGGAGTCCGTAATCCGCCCGTCGTCAAGGACCTGCAAGAGAACATTGAAGACATCGGGGTGGGCCTTTTCGATCTCGTCGAAAAGGACGACGGAATAAGGCTTCCGCCGAACTGCCTCGGTCAGCTGGCCGCCCTCGTCATAGCCCACATATCCGGGAGGAGCACCGATGAGACGGGACACGGAGAACTTCTCCATGTATTCGCTCATGTCGAGCCGCACCATGGCGTTCTCGTCGTCGAAAAGGGCAGCCGCCAAGGTCTTAGCCAGCTCCGTCTTGCCCACGCCGGTGGGACCCAGGAAGAGAAAAGAACCGATGGGCCTGTTGGGATCCTTGATTCCGGCCTTTGAGCGGATGATGGCCTCCGTCACCTTCTGCACGGCCTCGTCCTGACCGACAACCCGCTTGTGCAGGGTCTCGTCAAGGTGCAGGGTCTTGTTCCGCTCCGTCTCGTTGAGTTTACTTACCGGAATGCCGGTCCAGCGGGAAACAATAGCCGCAATCTCATCGGCATCCACAGCTTCGTGAATCAAAGTATTATTCTTATTCTTCAGGGCTTCCTCAGCCTGCTCGTATTCCTCCTGCACCTGAGGCAGTTCCCCGTACTGCAGGCGGCCGGCGGTTCCGTAATCGCCTTCCTGCTGGGCTTTCTCAATCTGGGCCTTTAAGTCTTCTCTCTTTTCGCGGAGTTCCGAGATATGAAGGACAGCGTTCTTCTCATTGTCCCACTCGGCCTTCTGGGCAGAGAACTTATCCTGAAGCTCCGCCAGTTCCTTCGTGAGATCTTCGAGGCGCTCCTTGGAGAGATTGTCCTCTTCCTTTTCGAGAGCGGTCTTCTCGATTGAAAGCTGCATGATCCGCCGGTTCATCTCGTCGAGTTCCGGCGGCATGGAATCAAGCTCAGTCTTAATCGAAGCGCACGCCTCGTCCACAAGGTCTATGGCCTTGTCCGGGAGAAATCGGTCGGAAATATAGCGGTCCGAAAGGGTAGCTGCCGCCACAAGGGCATTATCATTGATCTTTACGCCATGATATACCTCATAGCGTTCCTTGATTCCCCTGAGGATACTGATGGTGTCCTCCACTGAAGGCTCATCCACCATGACAGGCTGGAAACGCCGGGCTAATGCCGCATCCTTTTCTATGTACTTTCTGTACTCGTTCAGGGTTGTGGCCCCGATGCAGTGGAGCTCGCCCCGGGCCAGCATGGGCTTTAACATATTGCCGGCGTCCATAGATCCTTCCGTCGCCCCGGCCCCGACAATCGTATGAAGCTCATCTATGAATAATATAATTTCCCCGTCCGACTGCTTGATTTCATTGAGGACAGCCTTCAGACGTTCCTCGAATTCGCCCCTGTACTTGGCCCCTGCTACCAGGGAGCCCATATCGAGGGCGAAAATCTTCTTGTCTTTCAGGGTCTCGGGCACATCGCCCTTCACAATCCGCTGGGCAAGGCCTTCAACAGCGGCAGTCTTCCCGACGCCGGGTTCCCCGATGATGACAGGGTTGTTCTTCGTCTTCCGGGAAAGGATGCGGACGATGTTCCGGATCTCCTCATCCCGGCCGATGACAGGGTCGAGCTTTCCTTCCCGGGCCCGCTTCACCATGTCGTAGCCATATTTTTCAAGGGTATCATATGTAGCTTCCGGATTGTCGCTTGTCACCCGGACATTGCCCCGGACCGTGGAAAGAGCCTCAAGGAAGCGCTCCCTCGTGATGCCGAATTCCTTGAACTTCTGTTCAATAGCCCGATTGGGATAGTGGATCATGGAAAGGAATATATGTTCCACGGAAACATATTCATCGCTCATGGCCTTGGCCTCGTCCTCGGAATGGATGAGGCAGGCATTTAAATCCTTGCCCACATAGACCTGAGAAGAGCCGGACACCTTGGGCCGCTTCTCCACCATGGCCACGGCATCGTTTTTGAAATACTCAAGGTCGATGTCCATCTTCTCTATGAGCTTGGGGATGAGCCCGTCCTCCTGCTGCAGCAATGCCAGCAGCAGATGCTCCTCTTCTATTTCCTGGTTCCCGTAGTCGACCGCAATCTTCTCAGCGTCATTTACGGCTTCCACGGACTTCTGCGTAAACTTCTGGATGTTCATGACCTTTCACCTTCTTTCAAATTCAATATTCATCAAACATCAGGCTGCGAAAAAGCACTATCGCCATCTCATATCTGTTTTCTCCATAAATAGTAAGAGCAGTGATTTCTCAACCACTGCTCATGTTATATCACGCAAATTAGCACTCGTCAAGTGAGAGTGCTAATATTTTCTGAAATTTTAATTCTGCTGCGAAAAGGGCTTTTTCACTGCAAATGTCCACCATAAGTTTAATTATGCATTATGCATTATGCATTATGCATTATGCATTATGAATTATGCATTATATTTTGGTCACGCGGATCATATTGATCCCGGAACCCAGCGGCGATCCGCAGGCGAAGACGCAGACATCGTCCTTCTGCAGAAGCTCTCTCGTCCGGCAGACGTCGGAGACGTAGTCAATCAGGTACATGAGGTCCGACTTTTCCTCGACCAGGACCGGAATGACGCCCCAGGAAAGGGCCAGCTTCTGATACTCCTTGGCATCCACCGTGCAGGCAATGATGTCACAGAAAGGACGGAAGCGGGAAATCATGCGGGCTGACCGGCCGGATTTCGTAACCGCCACAATGGCCCGGGCGTCCAGGTCGACTGCGGCCTGCACGGTCGCGTGACTTACCGCGTCCGTGATGGTGGGAGCCACCATGCGGCTGTTTTCCGTGAAGCGTTTTCTGTAGTCAATGTCTGCCTCCGTGGCTTCCGCAATCCGTGCCATGGCCTGGACAGCTTCCACCGGGTACTTGCCGGCAGCGGTCTCTCCGGAGAGCATGATGGCACTCGTTCCGTCATAGATGGCGTTTGCAACATCCGTAGCCTCCGCCCGCGTCGGCCGGGGATTCTGCTGCATGGAGTCCAGCATCTGGGTCGCAGTGACAACGACCTTGCCGGCCTCGTAGACCTTCTTGATGATCATCTTCTGGATAGCCGGAACTGCCTCGAAGGGGATCTCAACCCCCATGTCGCCGCGCGCCACCATGATGCCCTCGGAGGCCTCGATGATTTCGTCGATATTGCGGATACCTTCCCGATTTTCAATCTTTGCAATGATATTGATATTTTCTCCGCCGTTCTCATTCAGGAGATTCCGGATGGCCCGGACGTCATCGGCGCAGCGGACGAAGGAAGCCGCGATGAAGTCCACATTGTTCTCAATGCCGAAGAGGATGTCCGCCCTGTCGTTTTCGTTCATAAAAGGCAGGGACACGTGCTCATCCGGGACATTGACCCCCTTGCGGTCGGAAATCGGGCCGCCGTTGTCCACGCGGCAGATGATGTCCGTGCCCTTGATCTCGCTGACCGTAAGCTCGATGAGACCATCGTCAATGAGGATGCGGTCGCCGGGCTTCATGTCCTTATAGAGGCCCTTGAAGGAAACAGACGCCTGGGTCTCATCGCCCTCGATGTCCTCGACCTTGAGGGTGAAGGTGTCGCCGGAATTCAGAATGTATTTCTTCCCGCCCTTGAAAGTACCGAGGCGGATTTCCGGTCCCTTCGTATCAAGAAGTATGGCGACCGGCTTCCCGAGCTCCTCCCGGAGTTTCTTGATGAGGTCAATCCGGGCCTTGTGCTCCTCGTGACTGCCATGGGAGAAGTTCTCCCGGGCCACATTCATGCCGCTTTCGATGAGCTGCTTCAAAACCTCGGGCTTCTCCGACGCCGGGCCTATGGTGCAGATGATTTTCGTCTTTCTCAAAACGCTTCCTCTTTCTTCTTATTATGAATAATATAAATCGTCGAACAGCCCCTATTATATGTCAAACAGGCATCCCCCCGCAACGCAGGGGCAAGTAAAATTTTGCATACAAAACGCCTGCCGAAATGACTGTCAATTCACTTTCGCAAAATTTTATGACGAGAGGGGCAGAGTTTCGCGCAAAGCCAACGCGTTCGAGTCAAAAGATAGTTTTATGTTACATGGTTTTTGCCCGTTTGTGCTCATCCATTCGTGCCAGGTTACCGTTTTTTTGGCTCCGAAAGATTTCCGTAATGAGATTTTCCTCTATCCGATCCGTTTGACGATGTATGCAAATTGCAGTATAATTGCATCGGATAGTTGAAAATTGTTTACAGGAGGTGCATGATGGCTTTACTGCAAGTTCGGGATTGTCCGGCGGACCTTTATGAGAACCTGACCAATCGCGCCAAAAGCGAAAACAGAAGCATCGCCCAGCAGACAATCTTCATTCTGAAGAATTCTCTGGGCAGCTCCGATGCGAACAAACAACGGAGAAAGGAGGCCCTTGCCCTTTTGGGGGCGGAGCCGATTCTTTTACCGGAAGGCAGTCGGACACCGGAGGAGCTGATCAGGGAGGACCGTGACCGATGAAATATGTTTTGGATGCCAGCGGCGCATTTGAGATTCTGTTCAAAAAGGAAAAGGCAAAACGGTATACGGAACTGCTGTCAAATGCGGATACTGTTATTTCTTCAACACTATATAAGGCGGAATGTGTGAATGTCCTATGGAAATATGTCCGGGCCGGACAGATAGAAGAAGAAAAAGCCTTACCGTCCATAGACCGGCTCTTTGATCTCGTCGATGTATTTGTCGATCCGGGCGAAAATGCCGTCGAATCTTTCCATGAAGCCGTCCGTCTGGGCCACAGTGTGTATGACATGCTGTATTTCACCTTGGCCAGAAGAAACGGGGCAGTCCTATTGACAAGCGATACCCGACTGTCCGCTTTGGCCCTGCAGGAAGGCGTTCAGGCGGAATGACCTGCTGCTTCCCGGCGCTGTTTTTTGCCCACGCATCGTATAAAAGAATCTGCGATACAAAAACGCCCCGCCGCGGCAAAGCCGCGGCGGGGCGAAGCATTCAGAAAAGTGAATGATTTATTTTATTCTTGCGAAACTCACGCAGCCTTCTTGGTCTCGGCGGCGTCCGCCTTGGCGCTGTGCTGCTTAAAAAGCGTCACGATCGTCATGACTGCAAGGTCGACAGCGAGAGCTACCAGGAAGATGGCGATGAAGGCCTGAGCCAGGGCCCAGCCGTCAAAGCCGGCTGCAAGAGCCGTAAACTTCTTGATGATGGTCTGAAGCAGAGAAGTGCAGGTAACGACCAGCATGAACATCATGGGGAAGTAGAACATCTTGTTGTTTCTTCCGACGGAGCCCAACCATGCGCAGACAGCGAGGAGGCCGACGGCTGCAAGGAGCTGGTTGGCAGCACCGAACAGGGGCCAGATCTTCGTGTAGCCGGTCATGCCGAGGGTGATGCCGGCAACGACGGTGAGGATGGTGGCAAACCAGGGATTTACAAGGATGGCGCGGGCGCCCTTGACGTCCTTGACATCCTCGCCTTCCTTGAGCCAGAACTCCTGGAACATGTAGCGGGCGAGACGCGCGCAGGTGTCAAGGGAGGTCAGGCAGAAGACGGAGATGGCCAGGATCAGCATCTGATACATGACCTTCTGAACGGCTTCACTCGTGAAGGAGCCCAGCATGGTGGAAACGCCGGTTGCGAATACCTGGGTAGGCGCTGCGAACTTGCCGTCATAGGCGTCCTTCCAGACATAGCCGATGGCGCAGAGGGAAACGACGGCAAGGACGGACTCAATCAGCATGGAACCGTAGGCAACAGGACGCGCATGCTTTTCGTTGTCGAGCTGCTTAGATGTGGTTCCGGAAGAAACCAGCGAATGGAAGCCGGAAACCGCCCCGCAGGCGATGGTGACGAAAAGGGCCGGGAACATGGTGCCGGAAGCGAAAAGGCCGTTGTCCACATTGGCTGTCCAGCCGGTGAAAGCGGGGATGTCTACATTGGCCCCGCCCTTGACGGCCGAGCCGATGACGCCGACAATCGATGCGGCAATCATGAAGTAGAGCAGGAAGGAGCTCAGGTAATCGCGGGGCTGCAGGAGCATCCACACGGGAAGAACTGCGGCTACGATGATATAGGCGCCGACCACCCACATCCAGGTGTTGTATGTAAGGGCTACCGGATGCCAGTTAAGGCCCAGGGCGATGATGCCGACGATACCGACAACGCCGATCAAGGACGCGGGAAGAACCTTCATATGGACCCTGTACATGAGCTGGCCGACGATGACAGCCAGGACGATGAAGAGGATGGAAATCATGGCCGTCGACAGGTTGGCGGAAAGGGTGGGCTCAGCAACTGCGCTGCCGTCCATCTTCGTCGTACCGAAGGTGGAAGCGACGATGGAGCCGAAGGCTGCGATGACCAGAATCAGGGTCAGGTAGGCGAATACCAGGAAGAGGCGCTTTGCCTTCTGTCCCATGGTATCGGAAATAATTTCGCCGATGGAGTGACCCTTGTTCCGAAGGGAAGCAAACAGGGCGCCGAAGTCATGAACGCCGCCCATGAAGATGCCTCCGAGGAGAACCCAGAGGAGGACGGGCACCCAGCCGAAAACGGCCGCCTGAATAGGTCCGTTGATGGGGCCGGCGCCGGCAATCGAGGAGAAGTGGTGGCCCATCAGGACCGGAGTCTTGGTGGGAACGTAGTCCACGTCATCTTCCATTTCAACAGCGGGAGTCTTCTTTTTCTCATCGACGCCCCACTGCTTGGCCAGCCAGCCGCCGTAGAAGATGTATCCGGCAGCCAGGCAGGCGATACTGACCAATAATACTGCTACTGTGTTCATTGTTCTTCACTCCTTTTTTCTTTCCTTTCGCAGGCCTTGTAGATGTCTCCGAAAATATGGGAGAAATCCTTTCCTGCCTTGCTGTATGTGACGTCTCCGTTTGTCAGGTCCACGAGAAACAGGTGGGTCTCCATCCTGCCCCGGAAGGTGAAGAGGTAGTCCTTCGTATAGGAAAACTTCTTCACCGCTTCCCGGGTCTCCGGCGAAAAGCCCTGTTCCGACAGGACGACGATGGTGAGATAGGTCATCATGTGGTTCTCGGGCGGATACTTCTCTCCGCCCCGGACCAAGTCCGGTTCAAGGCTGTCGTCAATCGAGGCCGTAAGCCCGGGAAGATCTCCGGCCGAAAAATCATCCGCCCGGAAGACTAAAAGGTGCTCGTACGTCTGCACCTCCCAGAGCTTGGCTTTCCGTGTCAGAACGTATTTCTCTCCCGTGGAAGCGAAGCGCCCGTACAGGTCGAACCGTCTCCCGCCGGCGACAAAACCGGATGTCAGATCGAAGGATTGGCTGTATGCCTTTTTCAGAGTCAATAAGTAAAGATCCGCATCCATATGTCTTTTTCGCCTGCGGCAAACCGCCTTGTCTCGAACCTCCGGCCCGGGGACCCTTCCAAAAATTCCCCGCGCCGATTCCGAAGAACTAAAAACGTCAAACCATGCAGCACTGACCTGAAAAAGAACTTCCTCTCCTGCCCGGGGCAGGAAATGAAGCTCTCCTCTTCACGCCCGCCCTTGGGTTTTCAGAAATTTATAAAAAATTTATCTTTCAGGTCAAGGGAGAACTTAGCACTTTCATCCGGCGAAGGCAATAAGCCCGGGTACAAATCCGGGTACAAAAAAATAC
>JAZASQ010000016.1:0-24451 GCA_036343235.1 Lachnospiraceae bacterium | reverse complement strand
CGGCGCGGCGGACTTCGTCACGAAGCCTTTCACGGCCAGCGAGCTGGAGGAGATGGTTAGGGGCATCCTCTACGACTAATATTTCGGGAAGAATATGTGAGCATTAAAAAATCCCCGGAAGCCGATAGCTTCCGGGGATTTAC
This sequence comes from Lachnospiraceae bacterium, assembly GCA_036343235.1. Taxonomy (GTDB): domain Bacteria; phylum Bacillota; class Clostridia; order Lachnospirales; family Lachnospiraceae; genus RUG306. The sequence goes on along the minus strand of JAZASQ010000016.1, from coordinate 24,308 downwards.
TTCGTAGCGAGGGGGAGACTCGAACTCTCGACACCGCGGGTATGAACCGCGTGCTCTAGCCAGCTGAGCTACCTCGCCGCAACGAAGATAAATATATCAAAAGAGGGCGGGCCCGTCAACTGTTTTTTGAGAAAAATTCACGCCGCTCCATAAAAAATCCGGCCTCCCTTTGGGGGCCGGACATTTCTTTCCGGATGGGAATTGCAGGTAGCAATCCTTTTTTGCAGAGTCGTTTACAGCTTGAATTCCCGGACTACATGGTCCAGATCGTCGGCGATGGCCTGCTGGTCCTGGGACATGGTGGAAACTTCGTCCACGGTGTTGGAGACGTCTTCGACGCCGGCCAGTACGTTGCCGGACTCATCGGCTGTGGACTGAGAGGATTCGGCGATATTCTGGATAGCCAGGGAAACCTCGCCCATAATCTTTTCGATGTCATTGGACATATCGGCTACCTTGCCGGAGATGCCGGCGAAGTAGTCCGCATCCTTGCCGTACTGCTCGGCTGTCTGGGTCAGGGTATCGTAGTCGGGCATGACCGTATCGGTGACGAAGGAGAGGAGTCCCTTGGAGTTCTGGGACAGGTCGTTGAAGGAATCCTGAACCTGACCGACCGTGGCCTGGATGTTCTTGACGGCTTCCGAAGTCTCGTTTGCAAGCTTTCCTATCTCGTCAGCGACTACGGCGAAGCCGCGGCCGGCTTCACCGGCCCGGGCAGCCTCTATGGAGGCGTTCAGGGACAGGAGGTTGATCTGGTCCGCAATGCCGTCGATGACATTGGCCAGCTCGCCGATGGATTCAACGACCTTGGAATGCTCTATGCTTTCGCCCAGCTGGTCGGCAAACTGCTGGGAGAGGGTCTTGGCGGATTCCGAGGATTTGCGGGAGCTTTCGGCGACTTCGGCCGCCCGCTTCTTGATTTCCTCGGCTGCTTCGACGGCTTCTGTCGTCTCGGCGGCCAGCGTGTTCATGGAAGCATTGACTTCCTCGGCGGAAGCATTGACCTCCTCGGTCGCTGCGGAAGAGGAGGATGTGGCATCGTTGATCTTGTTCATGGAAGTCCGGATTTCCTCGAACTTTGCAGAGAGGTCATCCGAGGCCTGGCGCAGGTTCTGGGAAGAAGCAAACATCTTTTCCGAGTGGTCGGCTATGTTGCCGATCATGGTCCGGTTCTGCCCGTACATATTGTTGAGGGCAGTGGACATCTGGCCCAGCTCGTCGGAGGTATCCGCCTTCAGCTGCTCGACGGTCAGATCGCCGGCGGCCAGATGGTCTGAGAACTTCTGAACGGAAGTAATCTGCTTCGTAATGGAGTTGATGAGCAGGATGACGACCAGGCTCGATATCACCAGGGCGATGATCAGAATGACGACCTGCAGGGAGAACATAAAGGTGATTGGACCGGTCAGCTCGGAGTCCGGAATCTGGGCGATGATGTGCCAGTTCGTATCCGGCATGGTCATGAAGTACATGTCATATTTTTTTCCGGAGGCAGTGTAGGAAGTCTCGCCCCGCTCACTGGCCATGATGGCGGATCCGGCCTTGGCCAGGGAAGCATTGGCGTCTTCCGTAATCTTGTTTGCCGTCTGCAGGGTCTCTTCGTCAACACCGGCTATGTACACGCCTGTGGAGGCCAGCAGCATGGCGTTTCCGGCCTTGCCTACCTTGAATGAGGAGATGAAATCATTGATGGAAGAAAGCTCCATATCTACAGTGACGCAGCCGATATACTTGTCTCCATCATACATGGGAACAGAGCAGGAGGACATGATGAGGCCGGATGTGGCATCGTAGTAGGGGTCCGTCACTACGGCCTGGTCTTTTTCAGCGTTCTTGGCATTCGTGTAGTATTCCTGATTGAAATAGTCGTAGTCGGCGTTGGAATACTCCATGGTGACCTTTGTGCTGTCCCCGTCCTTCGTGACATAGGGGCCGACATATTCTTCATCCGGGTCAAATGCGTTGGGTTCGAACCAGAGGCCGGAGCCAAGGACCATGTCGTTTTCTTTGATGATATTGGCAAGAACTGCCTCATATGCATCCAGTGTCACGCCGGTCTTGTAGGAGGTCGAAACCATGTCGGCAATATTTTTTGCCGTGGATTCAACGACGTCTACCTGGCCGGAAACTGAGTTTTCGATGGATGCGAGGGAATTTTCCATGGTTGCGTCGATCTGGCTTGTAACGATGGACCGGCAGGCCGTGACGGACACGAACGTCATGATGATCATGGCGGCCGCGATGACCGGGATCAGGATGATCAGGACCTTGGAACGGATGGATTTGAACTTCTTCATGAAAGCCTCCTTTTGGGAAAGGATTACAGAAAAAATTGTTTTGCACTAAATTTGAATATACTGAATTATAAGCAGATTTTCAAGGCTTTTCGAAATGTTTGGGACCGTACAGACATGTTGTTCTACATTATTCATAAAACGTGAAAAGAAGGCATAGCATACGGGGGATATTTATGCTAAAATACATTGACTTTTACATGAAATGAAAACCTTGGAGAGGCACGAGGATGTGCCGCTCTGGGATTTTTTTATGCTAATTTTTCTGCTGAAGGCAAAAATATCGGCCTTGGAAGAATTTGCGGTCATATACGGAGGAAGCAGAATGGCAGTACCGATTGTACAGCTTCAGAATGTGGACAAGTGGTTCGATGAGGATCATATCGTAAAGAACTGCAGCCTGGATATCCGGGAGGGGGAATTCCTGACCCTTCTCGGTCCGTCCGGCTGCGGAAAGACGACGATTCTGAGGATGATATCCGGTTTCGAGCATCCCACATCCGGGAAGATCCTCTTCAGCGGAGAGGACGTGGACGACAGAGAGCCCTATGAGCGGGACGTGAACACGGTCTTTCAGAACTACGCCCTGTTTCCGAATATGAATGTCTTTGACAATATCGGCTACGGCCTCAAGGTAAAGAAGGTCCCGAAGGATGAGATCGCGGAGCGGGTGAGTGAGATGCTGAAGCTTGTCCACCTCGAAGGCTTTGAGAAGCGCCGGATCAACCAGATGTCCGGCGGGCAGAAGCAGAGGGTGGCTATCGCCCGTGCCCTCATCAACCGGCCCAAGGTGCTTCTTCTCGACGAGCCTCTCGGCGCTCTTGACATGAAACTCAGAAAGCAGATGCAGATTGACCTTCGGCACCTGCAGACCCGGCTCGGGACCACGTTCGTTTTCGTCACCCATGATCAGGAGGAAGCTCTGACCATGAGCGACCGGATCGCCGTCATGAGCGAGGGCGTCATAGAGCAGATCGGGACTCCCTATGACATCTATATGGACCCCAAGACCCGCTTTGTCGCGAACTTCATCGGGGAGTCGAACCTCTTCGAGGGAGAAGTGACAGAGGTGAAGTCCGACCGCAATATGGTTGTCAAGACGAAGGAAGGCCTCCTGCTTGTGGAAAAGCCGGACGAGATGCTGGTGGCCGAGGGTTACAGCGTACCGACATCGGTTGTGAACCTCACGAATGCGGAGCTTGCCGGCGAGCCGAAGACCGTTGCGGAGCACGCCGCCCGGAGGCTTTCCCATATGGAGGCCGGCCAGCATATCAGCATCTGCCTCAGGCCGGAGGACATCAAGGTAAGCAGGACCGAGCCGGAAGGGCCTCACTTCAAAGCCACGGCCAAAGACAAGATTTTCATCGGGGACAATACCCGCCTCATGGCGACAACCGCCGGCGGCATGGATATCAAGATTTCCCATCCCGATACGGAGAACCTGCCGGAGCCGGGCGAAAGCTTCTATTTCTACTGCGATCCCAAGGACGCCGTCGTGATACTCGAGTGAGGGAAAAATATTGGCTGAACATACTACACCGAAAAAACAGAAAATATCGAAGCGGGAGAGGCTTTCCCATATCATCATGTGCGGGCCCGTCACGGTCTGGACTGTTCTGTTCATCGTCCTGCCCGTAGCGCTTCTTGTCTTTATGAGTTTCCTGACGAAGGGCTCCCTGGGACGGATCGAGTACAAATTTACGCTGGAGAATTATGCGGAGATTTTCAACCCCGCCTATGTGAATGTCGTGAGGGAGTCCCTGATCATCGCTTTCTGGACGACCCTGGTCACGGTCCTTCTCGGCTATCCACTGGCCATGGTGATTTCGAAACTCAAAAAGAAAACGTCCGGTATCGTGACGATCGCCATCATGCTTCCCCTCTGGGTCAGCGGCCTCATCATCACGTATTCCCTCGTCATCATGCTGAACGCTTCCGGCACGGTGAATACCCTCCTCATGCATCTCGGGCTCATCAAAAAGCCCCTGCAGTTACTGTACAACAGTTTTGCAGTCATCGTCGGCATGGTCTATATGTTCATGCCCTTCGCGGTCCTGCCCATGTATTCATCCATAGAAAAGCTGGACAGGGGCCTGATTGAGGCCTCGGAGGACCTGGGGGCGAGTCCGGCGCGGACATTCTTCAAGGTGCAGCTTCCCCTGACGAGCCCCGGCATCTTCGCCGCCATCATTCTGACCTTCATTCCCTGCATCGGCTACTACATGATCGCCGATATGCTGGGCGGGGGCAAATCGCTGCTGATCGGCAACCTCATCTACCGCCAGTTCACGGTTTCAAGAAACTGGCCCTTCGGAGCGGCCCTCTCTGTCGTTCTGGCCGCCATCATCCTCATCATGGTCCGTATCTACACGAAGCACGGTGGGTCCATGGACGACCTGGCCTGAGCGCTTCACTACTGCTCGAGTACATCCGGGAGGAATTATATTAGTATATGAATAATGAAGTACGCGATAATCGCTTCAGGAGCAGGGGATGGCGGAATGCCTCCTATATCTACCTTGCCGTCATGCTGGTCCTTCTCTATGCCCCGGTCATTGTCATGATCCGCTATTCCTTCAATGACAGCCGGACAAACGTAGTCTGGCAGGGCTTTACGACGAAGTACTATGTCAAGCTCTTTCATGATCCGGCCCTTTGGGAGATCTTTTTCGTGACCCTTTTCATCGCGGTCTGCGTGACCCTGCTCGGCACCGTCATAGGAACCCTGGGGGCCGTGGGCTTTGCCCGCGTCCGCTTTCCGGGCAAACGGATTATAGAGGACTTCATCTACTTTCCCCTGGTTCTGCCGGAAATCGTCCTCGGTATTGCCCTCCTTCTGCTTTTTAATTTCAACGGCATCCGGCTCGGCATTCCGACCATCATCATAGGCGATACCACCCTGGTGCTCCCTTACGTCTTCGTGACGGTCAAGGCCCGCCTTTCCGGCATGGACCCTTCCGTGGAGGAGGCTTCCATCGACCTCGGCGCCGACCGCATGTATACATTTTTCCATATTACGATGCCGGCCATAATGCCTGCCGTAATTTCCGGGGCTTTCATGAGCTTTTCCCTGGTTCTCGACGAGCTGATTCTGACCAGCTTCCTGGCCGACGCAGCCACCGTGACTCTGCCCATGAAGATCTATTCCATGATCAAGAGGGGCGTCACACCGGAAATCAATGCCTTGACGACCATTATCTTCATTGCCGTGACACTCGCAGTCGTCATCTATCTCGTCGCTTCGGAAATGAAGGACAGAAAACGCCTTCGGGAAGAAGAGAGGAGGGGAGAATGAGGAAAAAAATTTTGTCTATTGTCTCCTGCCTTGCTCTGGCGGTCACCGGTCTTTCCGCCTGCGGCTTCAATACGGAGGCCGGCTCCTACCTTTCCCAGGAGGCCGATGCCAATACCCTGAACGTCATGATCTGGGACAGCGACCTCTCCGAGACCACGGTGCAGGAGTTTGAGAGCCAGTTCAACTGCAAGGTCAATGTGACCTATCTCGAGGATACGAATGAGATGCTGCAGAAGCTGATTGCGGGCGGGGCAGATTATGACGTTCTCGATGTGGAGTCCGACTATGTAAGGGCTTTCAAGGAAGCAGACCTTCTTGCCCCTCTGGATTATGGGGTCATTACGAATACCGGGAATCTGGATCCGACTTTTTTTACGCCCGGGAAGGGAGCCATCGGGGATGAGAACTTCGAGTACTCCATTCCTCTGGCCGGCCCCTTCTTCACCTGCGTCGTGTACAACAAAAATACCTGCCCGGGAGAGATTGATACCCTGGAAGATCTGGCCAAGTCGGAATTTAAAGGCGAAGTCTGCAGCGTCAAGGACTCGGTCTCCGTCTATATCGGCGGCCTGATTGCCTTAGGATATCCTCTCGATTCCACGGATGACGATGAGCTTGCCGAGTGCCAGGAGATGTGGCAGAAGATCTATCCCAATGTGAAGAGCTTCGTAAGCTCAAGCGCGGTCTCCCAGCTTGAAACAGGGGAGTGCTCCGTGGCCTACTGCTGGGACTTTAACACCATCTGCGCCGACTCGGAAAAGTACTGGGATGAATTCGACGTGGCGCCTGCTACCGGCATGGGCTATACCCAGGACTGGTGCATTGCCAAAAGTTCCCGCCGGCAGGAACTGGCCAACGAATTCATCAATTTCACCATGTCGCCGGAGCAGCAGGCGAATCTCATCAATGATTTCGGCGGAATCACGACGGTAAAAAAAGAACTGATAGAAGACCTGCTGCCGGAAAATTATTATGAAAATCCATGCGTAATCCGTTATACCGAGATGTGGAAGGACCATCAGGAATTCGCTGTTACGGACGAGCAGAATGACAAGATGGATGATCTCTATAACGAACTCATGAGTCAGTAGAGCTGATTCTGAAATAGAAAAAGACCGGCCCGAACGGACCGGTCTTTCGCCTAAAAATGGAGGGTTTTTCAGCCTTCCTTTTTTTCGTTGTGGTACCTTCGTTTGTAATAGTAGAGGACGTCATCAGCGGCCTGGATGGAGACCGCCACGTCATTTCCCATGACGACATGCCCGATGCTGATGGTGAGGTCCGCCGGGAAGCGACGGTTTTTTGCCACCCGGCTGATATTGTCCTGGACGGAATCTATGAAGGCCTTGACGTCGTAATTGTCGTCAGCCTCTATTACTATGATGAATTCGTCGCCCCCGTAGCGGGCAGCCTTGTAGCGGCAGTCGAGCAGCTGGCAGGCGTTTGTGATGCCTGTGGAGACAAACTTCAGGGCCCGGTCCCCCTCGGGATGGCCGTAGGTGTCATTGATGGCCTTGAAGTCATTGATATCCGCCATGAAGAGGTAATTCGTCATGCCGGCTTTCGTGTCCTTCGAAATCTGCTCGAGATATTTGACGAAGAAGCGCTTGTTTGAAAGACCGGTCAGGGGCTCGACGCTGACCTGGCGCTGGGTATAGGACAGGAAAAGATAGAGCGTCCCGCAGGAGAAGCCTATATTGTTGATGGGAAGCTTGGGGTAGAAGTACTGCAGGGTACCCGCCAGCAGGGGAATCAGGGGAAAAGCGGCGTCAAAGAGAATCTGTTTCCGGTCGCCCTGCATTTCCTTCTTTGCAGACAGCTGCAGGAGGTAGACGGAAGCGGCAACAAGATAGGAAAAAATCAGGATATACTGAACGATGAAGGCCCCGCTTCTACAGTAATTGCCTTCTTCGTCTATGAAAAAGAGAATGCCGGTCGGAATGTTGATGATGAGAAGGACCGCATGGATGGCGAGGGGAGGCAGGGTATGGATGATTCGAGTCCGGAGGTCCTCCATGCTTTCGTCCTCATTTCCCTGCTTGAAATAGAGGTAGAGGAAGAAGGCCATGCAGTCGGCGGAGAAGAAGTAGATGGTTTTCAGCAGGTACAGGGCCCAGTGATTTGCGGCCAGAAAGGCGGTTCCGTCTATAATATTCCAGACCATGTCGACAGCAAGAAACGTGATAAGGCAGCCGAGTGCCCCGCGGAAGATACGCTCCTTCGTAGCCTGGCCCCAGCTCGTCAGGGAGGAGACCAGAATCATGCCGACGACAAGAATGGCAAATATATTGAATTCAGCATAGAAAGCGCGGTACCAACCCATACTGTTTCCTTTCTGTCCGCTTTTCCTTATGATACCGCAACAGGAAGAAATAGTGAAACAGTTTCTGAAATTTCGAGATAATTCTACATATCAAAAAGAATGTTTGCCTTTCTGTCTCCGGGCAGGACGGTTTCCGCTATCTCTATGGCTTCTGCAGATATGCCTTCTTTCCTGCAGAAGGAGTTGAATTCTTCATGAGAATAATGTAAATCCCCGGCCCGCTTTTCTCCGATTCTTTTGTTCAGCCCCTTCACCTTTGCCGTGAGCTTTTGAAAGTCCCGTTCCTCTTCCAGCATTGTCTTTTTCCCGGCAGCGCTTTCTGCGTCGCAGATGGCGATGACCTCCATGGCGGCTCTGAGGTTTCCGTAGATGTCGGAGGCCTCCATCAGAAGGTCCGGCCTCTTTTCAAGGGCGCCGAGAAGGGCAGTCCGGGCGCCTTCGAGGTCGCCCCTTGCGAAGCAGGCGGCCACAGCTTCTTCCGTTTCCTTCGTCTCCTTCTTTTCCCCGGACATGCCCACCATGCATTCTTTCACATGAAGGCCATTTTTTTTCACATAGACCGTCAGCAGGAGCTCGGAAAGGAAGCCGTAGAGGCGCTTCTGATAGGCCGTATAGCCGGTCATGTCGACTAGCTTTTCCGTTTCGAAGAGGAGGGAAAAGAGGAAGTCACAATAGGCGTGAAAGCGCTCACGCGGCATGATGAACATATTGCCGAAGTAGGTACGATTGCCGTGAACGATGCGGTGGAAGGTCTCGGAATATCCAGGCTGCATTTCCCTGATGACGTCCGTGAGTGCATCCAGGTCCTTTCGATGGTGGTCTGCTCCGAAGGCCTCGTAGTAGGTCGTCGGCAGGAGGACCTGTTTTGTGGAGACGAGATCGTGGTTTTGGAGGGCGGCTTTTGCTTCTTCCGCTGAAAAGATATGGTCTTCAGTCAGGAGGTAGCGGCGGTAGTGGGCCGTGCCTATGATTTCTGAATCGGTATTATTCTTCCAGATCCAGTAGATGCCGGTGAGCTCGCTGTAGAAGGGATTTTTTGCGGAGATATTGTCTCCCGTGTCGTCGTGAAGACAGGGCAGAGGCTCATGAAGCGCTGATCCCACCTGAAGGGGCACGTAAGTGCGGTCCGGCGGCAGGGAGCAGGCCTTATGAGTCAGAATGTAGAAACGGACGGACATGGGCAGTTACCTCAGGCTTTTCCGGGAGCAGGCAGACGTCTCTTTCTTTTTTCCGATGCGATAAAAGGCTTTTTTGCCAGTACCTCATATTCCAGATTGGCGGTATAGAGCCGCAGGTTCACGTAGCTTATGAGAAGGTAGAAAAATGTACCGATACAGAAGCCCAGACCGAAGAGACGTAAAGGTCCGTATTTCATGATCAGAGACGTAAATACGATCACGCCGGCAGCAAAGACTGAGTTGTCGATCAGCACGCTCTTATAATCCGCGAAATACATGGAAATATTCCGGAAGTCTATCGTCTGAAAAACAGAATATCCGCTCAGGATGCGCATGAGAAACTCAATCAGGACAGAACCGGCGAAAACGCCGACCGCGGAAGCAATCCGGCTGCCGATCTCATGGGCATGGATTTTCTCATTAATCTTCCGCAATCTGCCGACGAGGGAAGAGGACTCGGCCGGATGGTACTTTTTCAAGGCGGTGTTCTGCAGAATGTCGTCGGATACGGACACGGCGAAATCGGGATCGATATACATTTCCCTGTCTCCCGGCCGGTCGTCCGTGAAAAACCGGCGGAGAAAGTCATTGAAAGAGGATATATCGATGAAGTGGGCCGGCGAATTCATTTCCCAGGGAAGATCCGAGACAGAGGCCCTGTGGTCGGAAAGGGCATAGAGAAAGTTCGTCCGGTCCTTTTCATTCAATACATAGGGCATGTAAATACACTGCAGGTCCACATTCTGAAAGTCACGGAAAAAGTGAATCGTAGTGGAAAGATCTTTGAAACGCGCACTTCTTTCCTCATTCCCTTCTTCCAGAGCAGAGACCGGCAGACAGAGAATTACACGGGATACCAATTCAAAATGATGAATATAGCTATTATATATTATTTGTCGGCAGAAAAGGGGCTCGCCTTAACGAAATTCAGATCAAAAAACCGCCCCGGCATATGCCGGAACGGTTATGGCTTTTCTTCTGAAAACAGTTCCCGGAATTCCTTCCTCCCGGGCACCCAGGCCTTCTCGTAGATGTGGGTCATGTGCTTCTTCACGGTGAGCTCCGAGATGCCGGTCATTTCGGCAATACGGGCGTTCGTGAGGCCGCTCGCCTTCAGCCACCCGAGCTCTAGCTCTCGCCGGGTCAGACCGAATTTCTGCGCCACCTCGAGATAGCGCTCTTTTGTAATGGGACGGCCGTTCATGACAGCCTCACTCGGATTTCTCTTCAGCGGGTGTATTATTTTCGACGGACTCTTTTTCAGCAGTTTTTCCTGTGCATTCAAGTGTCAGTCCGTCTTCATCGAGTTCGCCCAAGTCCATGGCCTTATTGATGGCCCGCTCGGAAGCTATGTAGAGGGGCAGGGTCAGGTATTCAAGGACAGCTCCGTAGAAGGCGGAAAGGAAGGCGACAGCAAGGGCAGGACCGGTGGATGCAGGGTCGGAAAAATTTTGCAGGAATGAAATGACACCAATCACGATGGAAATCAGGCTGGAGCAGACGATGAGCCGCTGGCAGACGGAGACCGCAAGTTTGATATTTTTGAGCTCCAGCAGAGAATAGTTTTTTTCTCCAATGGAAAATGCCTTGTTGAAGTCCTTCTGACAGCCGAAGGCGAACATCCCGCCGATGACAATTGCCAGAATGATAATGATCGTAGTTATGTCGATGAAATATCGAATCGGAGCAGGATAGCCATTGCAAGATCCGACAGCAAAATAGAAAACAGCGACAAAGAGAATCACTTCAAGGAGCAGGGCAAGTTTTACATTATACTTCTTCATAGAAAACACCTCCCGGATATGTGAAATTCTTCAGAAAACAGGAGAAAAAATCCGTTGCGCAGCTTTTTCCCCTTCATAAAAATAATATAGCACCGGGGGAGGGGAGATAAAATACTACCTTTTTGATCTGCGTTCGGTTATGATTTGTCCGGTTGATTTGAACTGAAAGCAGGAACTATATGCGTCTCGATAAATATCTGGCCTCTGCCGGCATCGGCAGCCGGAAGGAAGTGAAACTCCTCTGCCGAAAGGGCAGGGTGACCGTGAATGGGGGAATCATCCGGGATTCCGACACGGACATAGATGAGAATAATGATTCCGTTACTGTGGACGGAGTGCCCGTCGTCTGGAAAGCCCACCACTACTACATGCTGAACAAACCCACTGGAGTTGTTTCTTCAACCAGGGAAGGGACATCGACGACGGTCATCGATCTTCTGGCAGAAGAAAACGTAAAAGGGATTTCTCCGGTCGGCAGGCTCGATAAGGATACGACCGGTCTTCTCATCCTTACGGACGATGGCCCGCTGATCCACGAGCTCCTGTCTCCGAAGAAGCATGTGGAGAAGGAATATATAGCAGGGCTCAGAGACCGAATTTCAGACACCGACATCAAACGTCTGGAAGCAGGTGTGGATATCGGAGATGACGAGTCGACCTTGCCGGCAAAAGTATTTCGTCAGGAAGAGACTTGCGGAACAGTACAGTTATTGGCACAGGCAGCAGCAGAAGCAAATGGAAGCGCTTACATACCTACAGATGAAATTCACATCGTTCTGCATGAAGGCCGCTTCCACCAGGTAAAACGGATGCTCGAAGCCGTCGGAAATGAAGTCGTTGTATTAAAGCGCATCCGTATGGGGAATCTGAAACTGGATGAAAGTTTACGTGAAGGCGAATACCGGGAATTGACGGAGAAAGACTTGGAACTGCTGAAGGGCAGCGGGAGCGACATGAGTGACCTCACAGACCGGCAGGTTTATGAAACACCCATCGGTCCGGTCTGTATGTCGAAAAAAGAGTATGAGGACTATCTGGAAGCCAGAGAAATGAGGGGGCAGAAAGGATAGCAGTCAAGCACTGCCTGGGCGGCATCCTTATACTATGTTTATACGAAGATATAAGCCGTAAGACGTGATTGTCAACAACAATTGCGCGAAAGTGCTATAATAGCCACCGGCAAAAAATTCTATGAAAGGATGAAAAATAATGGAATTCGACCAACTGAAAAAAGACATGGTGCAGGCCATGAAGGACCACGACAAGCAGAAGAAGGAAGTGCTCTCCAGCCTTGTATCCGCCGTTAAGATGGCGGGCATCAATGCGGGCGACCGGGAAAATATTCCGTCCGAGCTTGTGGACAAGACGATTCTGAAGGAACTTAAAGGGGCCAAGGAGCAGCTCGATACCTGTCCGGATTCCCGTGCGGACTTAAAGGCCCAGTACCAGTACAATTACGACCTGATTTCTTCCTATGCGCCGAAACTCATGAGCGCGGACGAGGTCAAGTCCTATGTCAATGAGAAGTATGCAGACCTTGTCGCGTCAAAGGACATGGGGAAGATCATGAAGACCGTCATGGCCGACCTCAAAGGCAAGGCCGACGGAAAGACCATCAATGCGGTCATCAAGTCCCTCACAGCGTAAGCGCTTACATTTTTGCATGCAGGAATGCCGATATACGCTAATTGAACACTTTGACGTCCTATGCTAGAATAGCAGCCGGTGCGGAAATCCGTGCCGGTTTTTTCATACTTTTCAGTGAGTGCCTGTAAAAGGATTTCACATATCGGCAAATCATTGTTCATGGAGAAAATATATGCGAATAGGAACCGGCTATGACGTGCACCGTCTCGTGGGAGGGCGGGAGCTGATTCTCGGCGGGGTGAAGATTCCCTATGAGATGGGACTGCTCGGCCACAGCGACGCGGACGTGCTCTTACATGCCATTATGGACGCCCTCTTAGGGGCTGCTGCTCTCGGAGACATCGGCCTTCACTTCCCGGATACGGATGAGAAATACGCCGGGGCTTCGTCATTAGAGCTTATGAAGCAGGTCCGGCGGATGCTCCTCGAAAAAGGGTATACAATTAATAATGTGGACGCCACCATAGTCTGTCAGGCTCCCAAGATGAGGCCCTATATCGATGCCATGCGGCAGAATATTGCGGATGCCCTGCTGGTCCCTCTGGACAGCATTTCCGTTAAGGCCACGACGGAAGAGGGTCTCGGTTTTACAGGCAGGGGCGAAGGTATTTCTGCCCAGGCCGTCTGTACCATAGAGAACCTTTACGACGGCTCCGGCTGTGCCTGCCAGGGCTGAGGCAGCAGGAGAAGAAACTTTCGATGAGCTGCTTCAGATGAAATGGCGGCAGGACAGGCGCTTTACATTATTCATGAAGAGGAAATGAAATGATCAGGATCTACAATACTTTGACGGCAAAGAAGGAAGAGTTCAAGCCCATTCAAGAAGGGCATGTGTCCATGTATGTCTGCGGGCCGACGGTATACAATTTCATCCATATCGGAAACGCCCGCCCCATGATTGTCTTCGACACGGTGCGGCGGTACTTCACCTACGCCGGATACGACGTCAATTACGTCTCGAACTTCACGGACGTCGATGACAAGATCATCAAGGAGGCCATAGAAGAGGGCTCCACGGCGGAAGAGATTTCGAAGCGCTATATAGCGGAGTGCAAGAAGGACATGGCTTCAATCGGCGTCATGCCCGCGACGACCCATCCTCAGGCGACACAGGAAATCGATGGCATGATCGACATGATCCAGTCCCTCATTGACAAGGGCTACGCCTATGCCGTGGACGACGGGACGGTATACTACCGCATTAGGAAGTTCGACCGTTACGGAGAACTCTCCCACAAGAACATCGACGATCTCGAGGGCGGCCACAGGTCCATCTTCACGAACGGCGAGGACCAGAAGGAGGACCCGCTGGACTTCGTCCTCTGGAAGCCGAAGAAGGAAGGGGAGCCTTTCTGGGTATCCCCCTGGTGCGAGGGCCGACCCGGCTGGCACATAGAGTGCTCCGTCATGGCAAAGCGCTACCTTGGCGACACCATTGACATTCACGCAGGAGGGGAGGACCTCATCTTCCCCCACCACGAGAACGAGATTGCCCAGTCCGAGGCGGCGAACGGGGTCAAGTTTGCCAACTACTGGATGCACAATGCCTTCCTGAATATCAACAACCGGAAGATGAGTAAGTCCCTCGGCAACTTCTTCACGGTTCGGGAGATTCTCGACAAGTACGAGGGCAGGGTCCTCCGTATCTTCATGCTGTCGGCTCACTATCGTTCGCCCCTGAACTTCTCCGACGAACTCATGGAATCCGCCAAGGCCTCCATGGAGCGTATTGTCACCTGCGAAGAGGCGGTTCTTTCCCGCTGCGGAAAAGTAATCGATAAGGCGGACCTTGCGGCAGCAGGCGAAGAGGCTGTGAAAGCGCTTACAGGCTATAAGGATGCTTTCTGCACGGCCATGGATGATGACTTCAATACGGCGGATGCTCTGGCAGCTGTCTTCGACCTTGTCCGCTATATCAATACGAATATTGCTGCAGCGCCGGACGCCGACGCGGCGGCCATGAACGGGATGCTGCATGAACTGACGCAGGTCCTAGGCCTCGACATAGAGCCTGCGGCAGAAGAAGCGGATGCCGAAATTGACGCCCTGATTGAAGAGCGGCAGGCTGCCCGGAAGGCGAAGGACTTCGCAAAGGCGGATGCCATCCGGGACAAGCTCAAGGACATGGGCATCATCCTTGAGGACACAAGGGACGGAGTCAAGTGGAAGAGGGCGTAATGGCAGGTTTCTCGGAAGACGTCATACTGAACTACTGGGGGATTGGGCAGAAGGATATCCGGACCTATTCCCCCCTGCCCCTGGCCTTCATAGGAGATGACGTGTACGGAGTCATTGTGCGGACCCTTGTTGTCGGGAAGGGAAATACGTCTCCGGGGAAGCTTCATACGAAGTGTGCTTCCATTGAAAATGCAGGAGCCCAGGCAAGGGTACTTTCGGTCATAGAAGAAGTGCTTTCAGAAGAGGAAGCGGACATTGTCCGCCGGGGGAGAAATTCCAAGCCCCACACCATGGCGAAGAACGCAAGCGTTACGGACTATCTGGCGGCGACGGCCCTGGAGGCCCTGATCGGGTATCTTTACATGCAGGGCAGGAACGAACGGATACTGGAGCTCGTGAAGCTGGGACTGGACCGGACGGAACTTCTGCAGTAGCAGCTTCTGAAAATGTATACAGATTCGATATGCGGCGATGAACCGCATATATGGGGAGAATGCAATGCGTGACGCAGCAAGTGTATTATACGGCCGCAATACGGTAAGCGAGGCCCTGAAGGGGGAGACGACGGTAGAGCGGCTCTTTCTCCTGGACGGAAACCACGACGGGGTCCTGGGGAACCTCTTCAAAGAGGCAAAGAAGCGGGGCATCCGGGTGGACTTCGTGAGCAGGGACCGGCTCGACGAGATGACAAATCACGCCAAGCACCAGGGTGTATGCGCTTACATTTCGGCCTTTGAATATGCGGAAGTGGATGACATTCTGAAAAAGGCGGAGGAGAAGGGGGAGGATCCATTCATCATTCTCCTTGATGACATCGTGGATCCCCACAATCTCGGGGCCATCATCCGGTCGGCCAATGTGGCAGGCGCCCACGGAGTCATCATCCCGAAGAACAATGCAGCCGGTCTTACGGACACGGCGGCCAAGGCGGCGGAGGGAGCCCTTTCCTATACTCCCGTGGCAAGGGTTACGAATCTTTCCCGGACCATAGATGAACTGAAGGAAGAAGGCATCTGGTTTGCCTGCGCGGACATGGGGGGAGAGCCCTGTTACACCCAGAACCTGACCGGACCGCTCGGTCTTGTGATCGGGAACGAGGGGAAAGGCGTATCGCCTCTTGTGAAGAAGAAGTGCGACTTCGTGACATCGATACCGGTGAAGGGGGAGATCGAGTCCCTGAACGCGTCGGTCGCCGCCGGCATCCTCATGTATGAGGTCGTGCGCCAGCGGGCAGCAAAGTAAAGGCACTATATTAGTCATGAATAATGAAAAAAAAACGGGAGCGGAAAAAACGGAAGAGGATCTTGTCGAAGCCTACCGGTCCGGCGACGCGGCTGCCCTGAATGAGCTCATGAACCGCTGTCAGCCTCTGATTTCAGGAATAGCGGGAAAGTACAGCCTGCCGGACGGAGAGGCGGACGACCTTCTGCAGGAGGGGCGGATCGGCCTCTTCAAGGCAGTGGAGAAGTACGACGGGACGCGGGATACGAAGTTTTCGACCTATGCCTATATGTGCATCCAGAACGAAATCCGTCATGCCGTGCAGCGGTCGAACGCCATGTACAATCTTCTTCTGACCCGGGCGGATTCCCTGACGAATGCACAAGGGGAGAATATCGAAATAGAAGACCCCGTTGAGCACAATCCCGAGCATATTGTCGTTTCGGACGAGCATGCCCGGGAGACCTATGCAGCCATAAAAAAATCTCTGAGCGCTTTCGAGCAGGAAGTGCTGGATATGTATATGGACGGGGCCAAGTATACGGAAATTGCACAAACCATGGACCTTGACCCCAAGGTCATTGACAACGCCCTGCAGCGAATCCGCCGGAAGGCAAAAGCAGCCATCAAGAAAGCACAGTAAACGACCGGAAACCGTGAAAGGCTTCCGGCCGTTTTTATATAGCAGAAATGTAAGCGCTTTCATAAGGAAGAGCCGCATTCAGAGGCAGCAGGAGGATTCATATGACGGGAGCGGATTTCTTCGGGCTGTATTCCTTAAATGTGATGTGGATGGGCTTTCTCTTTTTGAATACGGAATAATAGGAAAAGCCGATATCCTGCAGTTTCGCAGCCACCTCTTCAAAGTGGTCGGCAATCGTGGCCGGATTGTGGGCATCGGCCCCGAGGGTGATTTCCCGGCCGCCCAGCTCGTAGTAGCGGGAGAGTATCCGGTAGGAGGGATTGGGCTCCGTCATTCCGTTCCGGTAGGAGCCTGTGTTCACCTCGAGAGCCTTTCCATGCTCTATGAGCCAGGTCAGGATCTCGTCAATCTGCGCAGCGTATTTCTCATAGGTGAGGGAGCCCTCGAGGGGGCCGTAGTTCTTTGCCGTATAGCGGGCAATGTAATCGAGGTGGCCCAGGGCGTCGAAGTCGGAGAAGGCTTTGATATTTTCTATCATGCAGTCGAAGTAGGCCCCTATTGCGGCTTCTGCACTGCGGTCTTTGTAGAACTCGGGATAATAGGGGTCCAGGCCGTCCACCTCGTGGATGCTGCCGATTACAAAGTCGAAGGGAGTGGAAGAGAGGATTTTCCTGTGCTCCGCCAGGCAGTTCGTCTTGAGGCCCATTTCCACGCCGAAGAGAATTTTGAAGGATGAAGAATTGTATTTTTCCGCCAGGACAGAGATGCCGTCTTTGTAGGCGGGAAGGTCCAGGTCGAAGAGGCCCGGGTCATGTTTATATTTGAGGTCGAGGTGGTCCGTAACCGTAATGCCGGAAAGGCCTATGTCCCGGGCCCTTTCCACCATCTCTTCCGGAGGGGTGTCCGAGTCTCCGGAAAAAGCCGTATGCAGGTGGCAGTCATACAGATTCATAAATAATATTCTCCTTCAATAGGGACAGGCATTAAGTCATGCCGCGACCGGAACAGAAAATCCCGCGCCTGTCCGGAACGCGGATTATTATACTACAAGGAGGTTTACAGTGAAGGAGGGAAGCTCTATCCTTGAGGAAAGTTTCAACATTGACGGGACTGACATGAAGCCTTATAGAAAATTGCACAGAGAGGCTCCCAATATTTGACAAATTTTTAACAATTTTCCGGAACATTGCACTTGAAATAAAGCAAAAAGTTGAGTAGAATGAATTTCGGCGCTGAGGAAAAACGAAAGGGTGCCGAAAGGAACCGGTTTCACAAAAATTTTCCTCGCAAAAATATTCATTTCATTTCACAGGAGGAATAGAAATGGCAGTAAGAGTTGCGATCAATGGTTTCGGCCGTATCGGCCGTCTTGCATTCCGTCAGATGTTCCAGGCAGAGGGCTTCGACCTCGTAGCCATCAACGATCTGACAAGCCCTGACATGCTTGCATACCTGCTCAAGTATGATACGACCCACGGCCGTTACAACGGCACCGTAGAGTCCACCGATCACTCCATCATCGTAAACGGCAAGGAGATCGAAATCTACAAGGAGAAGGACGCTGCAGACCTTCCCTGGGGCAAGCTTGATATCGATGTAGTTCTTGAGTGCACAGGCTTCTATACATCCAAGGAGAAGTCCATGGCTCATATCAAGGCCGGCGCAAAGCACGTTGTCATTTCCGCTCCTGCAGGCAATGACCTGAAGACCATCGTTTACAATGTAAACCACACGACACTGACCGCTGAGGATCAGATCGTTTCCGCAGCATCCTGCACGACGAACTGCCTCGCTCCCATGGCAAAGGCTCTGAACGACCTCGCTCCCATCGAGTCCGGCTTCATGACCACTGTTCACGCTTATACGGGCGACCAGATGATCCTCGACGGACCTCAGAGAAAGGGCAACCTTCGTCGTTCCCGTGCAGCAGCCATGAACATCACTCCTGCTTCTTCAGGCGCTGCAAAGGCTATCGGCCTTGTTCTTCCCGAGCTGGACGGCAAGCTGAACGGCGCTGCACAGCGTGTTCCTACTGCTACAGGCTCCACCACGATCCTTGATGCTGTAGTTGACGCAAAGGTTACGGCTGACGATGTCAACGCTCAGATGAAGAAGGAAGAGACCGAGTCCTTCGAGTACAATACAGATGAGATCGTTTCCTCCGATATCATCAACTCCACCGCAGGCTCCATCTTCGATGCAACCCAGACCAAGGTTCTGCCCATGGGTGACAAGACCCTCGTTCAGGTAGTTTCCTGGTATGACAACGAGAACTCCTACACGACTCAGATGTGCCGGACAATCAAGTACTTCGGCAAGCTGCTCAATAAGTGATAAGGGTTCTTCCCTGATATAAGGCTTACTGAGGCCCGGCCCTTGCGGGCCGGGCTTCTTTTCTTTTAAAAAAGGAGAAATACTATGGGTCTTAATAAGAAGACTGTCGACGACATCGACGTGAAAGGCAAGAGAGTCCTCTGCCGCTGTGATTTCAATGTTCCCATCGTAAACGGAAAGATTACGGATGAAAACCGTCTCGTAGCTGCCCTCCCCACCATCAAAAAGCTGGTTTCTGATGGCGGCAGAGTCATTCTCTGCTCCCACCTCGGCAAGGTAAAGACGGAAGAGGACAAGAAGACCAAGTCTCTGGCTCCCGTTGCAGAGCGCCTCAGCGAGCTCCTCGGCCAGCCCGTCAAGTTTGCTGCCGACCCTGAGGTGGTAGGTCCAAATGCCCGTGCAGCAGTAGAAGCCATGAAGGACGGCGACATCATCCTTCTTGAGAATACCCGTTTCCGTCCCGAGGAGACAAAGAACGGAGAGGCTTTCTCCAAGGACCTGGCTTCTCTGGCAGACGTATTCGTAAACGATGCCTTCGGTACGGCCCACCGGGCTCACTGCTCGAATGTCGGTGTTACGGAATACCTGAATGGCCCTCACGTAGTCGGCTACCTCATGCAGAAGGAAATCGACTTCCTCGGCAATGCCGTTGAGAACCCGGTCCGTCCCTTCGTAGCCATCCTTGGCGGCGCCAAGGTCGCTGACAAGCTGAACGTCATCAACAATCTCCTTGAGAAGTGCGACACCCTGATCATCGGCGGCGGCATGGCCTATACCTTCCTCAAGGCCAAGGGCTATGAGGTCGGCAAGTCCCTCCTTGACGAGACGAAGGTTGACTACTGCAAGGAGATGATGGAGAAGGCCGAGAAGAACGGCAAGAAGCTCCTTCTTCCCATCGATGTCGTTACGATCGGCGAGTTCCCGGATCCCATCGACAAGGCAGATGTGCCTACCGTTGTCGTTGATGCGGACAAGATCCCTGCAGACCGCGAAGGCGCAGACATCGGACCCAAGACCGTTGCCCTCTATTCCGATGCCGTGAAGAATGCAAAGACCGTTGTCTGGAACGGCCCCATGGGCATCTTCGAGAATCCTGTCCTTGCAGCCGGCACGAAGGCCGTTGCCCAGGCTCTGGCTGACGCAGATGCTACGACCATCATCGGCGGCGGCGATTCCGCTGCAGCCGTAAACCAGATGGGCTTCGGCAGCAAGATGTCCCACATCTCCACCGGCGGCGGTGCTTCCCTTGAGTTCCTCGAAGGCAAGGAACTTCCCGGCGTCGCTGCGGCAGACGAAAAGTAAAATTTATTGATTATATGCATCGGGCGTCCGGCGGCTTCGCCGCCGGACGCCCGAATTAAGGAGTAAATAATGCGTAAAAAGATTATTGCCGGCAACTGGAAGATGAATGAAACTCCTTCCGAGGCCTTGAAGTTGGTTGAGACCCTGAAGCCCCTTGTAAACAATCCCGACGTGGACGTCGTTTACTGCGTACCGGCCATCGATATCGTTCCCGTTGTAAATGCCGTAAAGGGCACGAATGTACATGTCGGAGCAGAGAACCTCTACTTCGAGGACAAGGGCGCTTATACGGGCGAGATTTCCGCGGATATGCTTCTGGACGCAGGCGTCGAGTACGTCATCATGGGCCACTCGGAGCGCCGGGGCTACTTCCATGAGACAGATGAAGACATCAACAAGAAGCTTCTCAAGGCTCTCGAGAAGGGCCTGAAGCCCATCGTCTGCTGCGGCGAGTCCCTCGAGCAGCGGGAAGAGGGCATCACCGAGGACTGGATTCGCATGCAGATCAAGATTGCTTTTAAGGGCGTTTCTGCAGAGCAGGCCAAGGGCGTTGTCATCGCATACGAACCCATCTGGGCTATCGGCACCGGAAAGACCGCCACATCCGAGCAGGCCGAGGAAGTCTGCAAGGCTATCCGCGAGACCATCGGCGAAATCTACGATGATGCGACAGCAGCAGCCATCCGCATCCAGTATGGCGGATCCATGAACGCAGGAAACTGCAAGGAACTCCTGGCCATGCCCGACATCGACGGCGGCCTGATCGGCGGCGCTTCCCTGAAGCCTGACTTCGGCACCATCGTCAATTACAACAAATAAAAATTCTGAAATTGAAGAAAAGCCTTCCGGATTACCGATAGTCCGGAAGGCTTTCTTGTGCTATACTGTATTGCGCTTGTTACGGGCTGACCCGTTTCAGCGGTGCGTTTTCTTACAGTACAAATCCGCCAGAGGAAATGCTTGATTTTCTCAGGAGTCAGGAAACTTCCGGGACAGATGAAGAAGCAAGTCAAAAAATTCATAGCCCTGCTTGCGGTTCTCTCCCTGGGCCTCTGCGCCCTTTCGAGCACAAGTGAGGCTGTTTCGGAGACGGCGGTCCCGGATACTGCCCTCTCGGATATCGTTTCCTGCGCGGAGACGATTCTATCCAAGGCGGATGGCAATTTCATCGGCCATCACCCCATCAACGAAAACTTCATCTTCTATGTGGCAAGTCTTTGCGGGGAGCAGGCCGTGAAGGACATTGCGGCCGGGAATGATTTTTCAGACCCCGAGGTCTGGTACCGGGAGACGGGGAACAGTATCCATGTCCTGTGGGACAGTTATTGTCGGCAGACAGGAATTTCCTACTTTCAGACGACCCGGACGAAGGTCCTGTCCGTCCCTGACGGACAGCCTGCGAAGTTCGTCTTCACCGGCGACATCGGGATGGGGGAGAACCTTGCGACGACCAAGTACATGGCCTCCTGCAAAAACGGCCTGGCGGACTGTTTCTCAGCTGATCTCCTTTCCGAGATGCAGGGGGCTGATGTTCTGACCATCAATAATGAATTCCCTTACACGGACCGGGGCACGGCCCTTGCAGGGAAAACCTACACGTTCCGGGCCCATCCCGGGAGGGTGGAAGAGCTTGCGAAAATCGGGGTCGACCTCGTTTCCCTGGCCAACAATCATGTCTTTGACTACGGGGAAGAGGGAATTCTCGATACGTTTGAGACGCTTGAAAAGGCGGGCTATCCTTACATAGGTGCCGGACGGAATATAGAGGACGCGACGGAGCCCTATTCCTTCATCGCCTGCGGGCGGAAGATTACCATCTGCTCGGCCACCCAGATCGAGCGCTCGGCCCATTATACCCAGGAGGCCACGGACGTGCTTCCCGGAGTCATAAAGACCCTGTACCCGGAACGTTTCTGTGAGGAGATTCGGAAGGCGAAGAAGTCTTCAGACATTGTTCTGGTTTTCGTCCACTGGGGGACGGAGGGTATGCCGGACTACGGGGCGGACCAGACGGCCCTGGCCCGGGCCTTTGTCGCTGCCGGGGCTGACGCCATTATCGGAGGTCACACCCACTGCCTGCAGGCCGTGGAATATGTGGACGGGGTCCCCTGTTTCTACAGTCTCGGGAATTACTGGTTTACAACGGTCTCTGAAAACCCGGAGGCTTACGATACGGGGCTTGCGGAAATTACCATCGGCGGTGACGGAATCGAGGGTGTTTCTTTCCTTCCCTGTCACTTTGAAAACGGGGTGACGGCGGAGACGACGGATGCCGCAAAGAAGGACGCCCAGATCGCCTATATGAACAGCCTGTCGGAGACGGCCGTGATCGCAGAGGACGGGAAAATATCACCCCGGCAGTAGTTTTTACAGAATTTTACAATGCACGCAATGCGTACCCAGTATTCCTGCTGCTAAGCCGGAACCAGGCTTTGGACAGGAGAGAACGGGGTTTACATTAGTCATAAGACGGAAGAATAATCGGCAGTACAAAGGAGAAGAAGGAAAGATGCAAGAGTACAGTCCCATGAAGGAAGGCAAGGTCCGGGAGATTTATGATGCCGGAGATTCACTGATCATGGTCGCTACCGACCGGATCAGCGCGTTTGATGTCATCTTGAAGAACAAGGTCGTCGGCAAGGGGCAGGTCCTGACCCAGATGTCGAAGTTCTGGTTTGACTATACGAAGGACGTCATCAGAAACCACATGCTTTCGACGGATATGGCCGATATGCCCGTATTTTTCCAAAACGGGGACTTCGAAGGCCGCTCCATGAAGGTGAAGAAGCTTACGATGCTGCCGATTGAGTGCATTGTAAGGGGTTACATTACAGGTTCCGGCTGGGCTTCGTATCAGAAAACAGGCGTCGTCTGCGGAATTAAACTACCTGAAGGCCTGCAGGAGTCACAGAAGCTGCCGGAGCCTATTTACACCCCTTCCACAAAGGCAGAAATCGGGGACCATGACGAGAATATCTCTTACGAGCGCTCGATTGAAGTCCTCGAGAAGGAATTCCCCGGCAAGGGAGAGGAGTACGCTAAGGCCCTCAGGGACAATACGCTCGCTCTATACAAAAAGTGCGCAGACTATGCCCTGACGAAGGGAATTATCATCGCGGACACGAAGTTCGAGTTCGGCCTCGACGAGGACGGAAATATCGTGCTCGGTGACGAGATGCTGACACCGGACAGTTCCCGTTTCTGGCCTGCGGATGGCTATGAGGTCGGCCACGGGCAGCCTTCGTTCGATAAGCAGTTCGTCCGCGACTGGCTCAAGGCCCATCCGGATTCGGACTACAATCTGCCGGACGACGTGATTCAGAAGACGATTGACAAGTACCATGAGGCCTATACCCTTCTGACAGGTGAGAAGCTTTGAAAAACACTATGACTAATATAAATTCCGGGGCAGGTTCGCACGAAAGCCTTGCAGGAAGCCGTCTGCCGCTGGGAAGCAAGCAGACTGCGGAGTCGGAAACCGTTCGCGATACCGGCGTTTCCGGCGTCGGGGAAGAGTGCGGCATCATCGGAGCCTACGACCTGACCGGCGAGGATGTGGCAGGAAGTATCTACTACGGTCTCTTCGCCCTGCAGCACCGGGGGCAGGAGTCCTGCGGCATCGCGGTTTCCGACACGTCCGGCGCCTACGGAAATGTGGATTCCTATAAGGACATGGGCCTTGTGAACGAGGTCTTCGTCGGGGACCGGGTGGAAAAGCTGCGCGGCAATATCGGGGTCGGCCACGTCCGCTATTCGACAGCCGGTGAGTCCACCCGGGAGAATGCCCAGCCCCTGGTCTTAAACTACGCCAAGGGGACGCTGGCCCTGGCCCACAACGGCAACCTCATCAACGCCAATGACTTAAAGCGCGAACTCTCCCAGACAGGCGCCATCTTCCAGACTACGATTGACACGGAGACCATCGCCTATATCATTGCCCGGGAGCGGCTGAATTCCCATTCGATAGAAGAGGCCTGCGCCAGGACCATGCAGAAGCTGCAGGGAGCCTATTCCATCGTCGTCATGAGCCCGCGGAAGCTTATCGGTTTCCGGGATCCCTTCGGCTTCAAGCCCCTTTGTATCGGAAAACGGGACAATACCTGGTTCAT
>JAZASQ010000015.1:0-24951 GCA_036343235.1 Lachnospiraceae bacterium | reverse complement strand
GCAAGCTCATCCTGGGTCATGGAATAGAGGACATAGGACTGGTCCTTGGTCGGGTCTGCACCCCGCTTCAAAAGCCAGCGGCCTTTCTCCTCACTGTACTCAATCTGCGCATAGTGGCCGGTCACCACATACTCAAAGCCCTTATCATTGGCGCATTTCCGCAGGGCCGCGAACTTGAGATATCTATTGCACTCTATGCAGGGATTCGGTGTGCCGCCGGCTTCGTAGGTGGCTATGAAGGGGCGGATGACCTTGTCGGCAAACTCATCGGAGAGGTCCAGAATCTCATACTTCATGCCCAGCTTGATGGCCACGTAGGCGGCGTCGTAGATGTCCTGATCCGAGCAGCAGGTCTTCGTCTTCTTCTGTACCGGGGCATCACTATTATCATAGAGCTTCATGGTCGCCCCCATGCACGCAAAGCCCTTTTCCAGCATCAGCACAGCCGCTACGGACGAATCCACGCCCCCGCTCATGGCAATTAGCGCTGTCTTTTCCATAATTTTCTCATACTTTCTGTTCCTGCTTTTCCTTCAGAATTCCAAACAGAGAAACCCGCCAGGCAATTAAACATAGTAGCTGCACACCCGTTTGAACCGGGGCAGGGCCAGGGCCACATAGCCGTAAGACGGGCTGATCAGCAAACCTTTGTCTAAGAGTTTCTTCCGATACTGGGAATAGAGATTCCCGGAAATATTCGATGCTGCACTTATTTCAGAAGCTTTCATATCCCGGTCGTCCTCCATGGCAAGCAATATTTCCTGCTCTTTTTTGGAAAGCTCCGACCAGATCTTCCGATAAGCGAAATCATCCAGAAGAGAATCGTATTCTGTATAGAGATGTCTGTCTGCCTTTTGAAAGCTTTTGATTCCCTTCTCCCAGACCAGCATGCCCAAAGCCTGGAATGCAAAGGCATATCCTTTCGTTTCCCTGGCCATTTTCATAGCCGTTTCCCTGTCTGTAGAAAAGATATCCTCATACTGTACCGCAATCTGCATCAGACTGAGCGGGGCCAGGCTGACCTTCGGCGACCGCAGCAGAAATGTCAGGGAATCATCATTCTGAATGCTGAAAATATTCTCATACAGCCCTGTCATAATCAAAAAAACGGGATAACCTTTTCGCAGAAATATCTGAAATTGACTGGCAAAGACCCGCATATTCTGCGAAGACATAACTTCATCAATTGTTATGACTAATTTTTTCCCCTTCTTCTTCAGATAGTCGAGAACATCCTCGATCACTCCGATAGCACTCTGTTGACGGCCGCCATTCACCCCTACGCCAAATCCGGCAAATGAAACTGAAAAGCCCTTTTCAAATATATCCGGCAAACGGTGTACTTCATTTGAAAGACTTTCCGCCAGATTTTCCAGCAAATCCATTGTCGGATTCAAATCGACCCCAATCCAATCTCTGTTCTGGCAGAGGTCTTCAGAAATCGCCGTCATCAGGACAGTCTTCCCGCTGCCGCGGATTCCTTCAATCAGAAACACATGGCTGACTGCATTTTCCGCTGTAAACATGCTAACACAGTTGTTCTTCTCCTCATAGCGGCCAATGACCTGATAAGGCAGCATTCCAAATGTCAGTGAAAAAGGATTGTCAATTTTCATTTTCTCACTCCTGCCAAAAATCCATTAGAACCTCTTCATTTCCATAAAACTCATTAGAATTTCCGAATTCTACTAGAAATTGTTATATGTCATTACAACTCATTAGAACATATTAGAACTCGTAAAAAAGTATAAAACTTATTAGAACTTTTGGCAAGCGTTAAAAAGGGGCTGTGTTTTTCACAGCCCCTCAGGTGGTTCGATACCTGGCGAAAATATTATTCTTCTGCTCCCTCTCCAACGCCTTCCGCCAGCGGCGTCTTGCAGGATATGCGGAAGAGGATGAGGCCGACAATGAAGAAGCAGACAATCGGGGCGATGCCTATGTGCTGATCCTTCGTGACATCCGTGACAACGGCGAAAATCATGCCGCCGAGAGCCGAAGCTCCCTTGCCGAAGATATCGTAGATGCTGAAGTACTGGCCGGACTTCTCCTTGGGAATGATCTTGGAGAAATACGACCGGGACAGGGCCTGAATGCCGCCCTGGAAGAGGCCGACCATGACACAGAGAATCCAGAAGTGGACGAGGCTCGTCATGAAGGCTGCCAGAATGGCAATGGCCGTATAGCCGAGAATGCAGATCGTGACAACGACATCCGTTCCCCACTTCTTCGCCATCTTTCCCGTGATGATAGCGCAGGGGAAGGCAACAAACTGGGTGACGAGCAGGGCGACTAGGAGGCCGACCGTAGCCAGGCCCAGAGAAGCCCCGTAAATAGAGGCATTGTCAATGATCGTATAGACGCCGTCAATGTAGAAGAAGAAGCCGAGGATGAAGAAGAGGGCTTTCTTGTTCGTTGTGGCCAGATCCTTCAGGGAGGAGAAGAATTCCTTGAAGCCGTTGGACTTCTTTTCTTCTTTTGTCTCGAAATTCAGCTGCTTATAAGAGCGGATCAGGGGCAGAGACCAGCAGAACCACCAGACTGCCGTAATGACAAATGCAATCCGCATCGCCGTGCTTTCCCCGATCGGGAGCTTGCCGAGATGGGCCAGCACATAGAGAACCAGACAGATGATGAAAGGAACGACCGACCCGATGTAGCCGAAAGCAAAGCCGAATGACGACACCGTGTCCGACCGCTCGTCTGTCGTGACGTCCGAGATCATGGAGTCGTAGATGACGAGGGAAACCTGGTACCAGATCTTTGCCACCACGAAAAGAATAATATAATACAGCCAGGCCGTCGCCGTTCCGAGAAGAAGCGTGCAGCCGGCGCCGATGGCAATCGTCGCAATGAAAAGTTCTTTCTTCTTCCGGTAGCGGTCCGCAATCGTACCGAAGATTGGCGCCAGGAAGACGACAGCAATCGTACAGATCGTTCCGGCATAGTTCCAGTAGGCCACGGACTGGGCGCTGACATCGTCGCCGAATTTTGCAATCAGACTGGCATCATTTGTGACGAGATCCTTGAAGTAGATCTGAATCAGGGTCGACACCATCAGCGTGAACGCCGAATTCGCGACGTCGTAAAGCACCCATTTCTTTTCGAGGGACGTAAGCCCCTTCTTTTCCTCTGCCATATGTTTTCTCCTTATGACTAATAAAACCCTTCACGCGAACACGAAGCGGTCCTCTCTTCTGCCGTTCCTTCCGCATGCGCAGAGCATATGCCGCTCCGCATCCCTTTTATAGTACCATATGTGCCTCACGGAAACCTGCATCCCCACGTAGAGTTTCCGTAAAATCTTTGTAAAGTGGTTTCTACGCCGTAAGGCCACCTGGCATTAGCAAAAGCCCCTTAGAATTCAGACAAGCTAAAAACGCTGAAATTCCCGGCTCAAATATTATTCATAAAAAACTAAACCGTCGGGTGAATCTTGTTGACGATGGAAGCCATGATGATGCACCGGTCCGTCCCGGCCAGGGTAGAGATAATCTTGATGCAGAGCCAACAGGATGTGCCATTGGGAAGGGGCATGGAAACGAAAGCCTCATGCTCATTTCTGATGGCGTCCTCAATGGCGGTCCGGACGGAACGGTTGAAGTCCCCGTTGCCCAGATATACCGGTCCCCGCTGCTCGATCTTGAAATCAAACTTGTCCGCCCATTGGCGGGCCCCGCTGCTGACACGGAGGTAGATGAGGTCGTCCCCGTCCTTTTCAATCTGAAAAGAGACGTCCGTCATGACCGTCCCGTCGAAAATGACATCCGGCGACTTGTCTATGTCCATGAAGGCCGCCCGGGCGTAGTAATCATACTCTTCCTTCGAGATGGACTCGTTCCGGAACTTCTCAAGGCCGCGGGAGGAAAGGTCCTCGGGCCGGCTGTAGAAATAGCCCTGAATCAGGTTCCCGCCGCACTGGCGGACGAACTCCAGCTGCTCCTTCGTCTCGACCCCTTCCACGAGGGCAATCGTATCTATGGAATGGCAGAGGCGGATCATCTGCTTCAGGATCTTGAAGGCCTTGGGATTCTTGTCCGAATCACGGAGAAATTCCAGGTCGATCTTTGCTGCGTTGACGTGGAAATTCTTCATGGTGTTCAGGGAAGACATCCCGCTGCCGAAGTCGTCAAGCCAGACGAGATAGCCCATGTCCTCCAGACGTTTGATATCCGTCCGAATCTGGGGGCTGTCGGAAAAGGCCGACTCCGTGACCTCTATACGGAGCATGTCCCTCGGGATCCCATAGGAAGATACGATGCTCTCAATCCGTGCCGGCAGGTCAACCGCCTCGAAATCCGTCCTGGAAAAGTTCACGGAAACGAACTTGCCCCAGGTCGTCACGTCCTGCTTCGAGAGCATCTCACAGACTTTCTTCAGAATATGAAAGTCCAGGAAGTAGGACTCATGGGA
This sequence comes from Lachnospiraceae bacterium, assembly GCA_036343235.1. Classification (GTDB taxonomy): domain Bacteria; phylum Bacillota; class Clostridia; order Lachnospirales; family Lachnospiraceae; genus RUG306. Next base: position 20,538 of record JAZASQ010000015.1, on the reverse strand, counting down.
CTCCTCAAGGACCGGTACGAATACGCCAGGCGACAGGAAGCCCTTCTCCGGGTCAATCCAGCGGGCCAGGGCTTCAAACCCTGCACACACGCCGGAGAGGGATGCGATGATGGGCTGATAGTAGGGAATAATGTAGCCCTTTTCGATGGCCTCGGAAAAGTGGTTCTGGACGAAAGCCTTCATATCCCGGGCCTTGTCCATCTCGGCATCGAAAACCTGCAGGCCGATGCCGGTCCTTCCCCTGAGGGAATCAGAGGCGTACTTCGCCATGTCGATGCAGGCACGGGCTCCGAGAGAAGCCCCCTTCTCCTGAATATTGTAAATTCCGGCCCGCAGGCGGATATAGATGTTCCCGTCAAATGCGGACAGGCGCTGCTGAATGCGCCGCAGGCGCGTCTCGTAATCCGCTCTCTCCGTCAGCACGGCAAAGTGGTCGTTCTCCCGGCTGCACAAATCCCCGGGAAACTCCTTGGTCAGCCACTCCACCATGGCCTTCAGAACCCGGTCGCCCGTGCGAAAGCCAAATTCCTTATTCAGCTGCTGAAAACGGTCAAGGTCCAGGAAGAGAACATACATATCCTCCGTCAGAACCCTCTCGTTCATCCGGCGGATAAGGCCGTCAGCTGTCAGGGCACCGGTCAGAGGGTCAATATCCGAAGTATCCTTCACTGCTCCGGAGAAGGAACCTTCAAGCATTCCGCCCCGGGCCCTGTCCTTGGCCTCATAGAGGGCCTTGTCGGCGGCTGACACAAGAGTCCTTATATCCCGTTCATTCTTCGGATGGCCGCTGCAGTAGCCGATAGTGACCGTAGAGGAAAGGTTGTTCGCTGCAAAAGCCGCCTGCAGGGCCTTCAGATGGGAGGCGAATTCATCTTTTCCCATGTGATGAACCGTAATCAGGAACTCGTCTCCAGCGTAGCGATAGAAGCGGGCGTTGGACATTGCAAAAACCGATGTGATTTCCTTCGCCAGCTTTTTCAGGAGTCTGTCTCCGCAGGCATTTCCCAGCATGTCGTTGTACTGACGGAAGGAGTCAATATCGACAAGGGCCGCGCAGGAATCCTGATCCACAAGGGACGAAAGGTCGTCCGCAAAAGCATTCTGGTTGGCAGCCCCGGTCAGTTCGTCCGTCCGGCTTTTGATGAAAAGATCCTCATTCGCCTGCCGAAGGGCCTGATTCGCCTGATAGCGCTGGAGGAACCACTGGTGGCGCTTGACGGAAAGGAAGAAGCAGAGAATCAGGAATATGATCAGATCATAACTGTCCTGCCAGGCAATCTGAATCCCCGTTACCCGAATCAGACCATGCAGCACAAGACCGATCACGATGTAGTCAATGATATACCGGTACAGAGGAAAAGCTGACAGGATCGCAATGGGGAAGAGGATCAGCAGGGCCTCGATATAGGGACTGGAGCCCTCCTGGGTCGAAAAAATCGAGAAGCAGGCCGTGAGCTGGGTGAGAAACAACTCGTTGCAGAAGATGCCGTTTGCCTTCCTGGGTCTGTCCGTCCCGTACTTCTTCAGGACCCTTCTGCCCGTCAGCACAATCGGCAGGTTCAAAAAAATGATGAGTGTATATACAAGCCAGGAAGGAATGAGGTCGAAGCTGTCCGGAACTGTCTCAATATAGCTTCCGACAAGGCCCGCCACCCCGATACCGGCTGCCACGCCGGCGCAGGTAATAGCCGCCGTACAGTTGGACTTTGCCTGTTCCCGCCTGAAATCGGGGTCATTTTTGTGGAAGTCCTCCAGGACCTCAGCTAGTTTTCTTCTCGTCATGCCGCACACCAACACGTCACAAAGGGAATCTTACATTTGTAATGAATAATGCAATACTACCACACCTACAGACAAATGTGGACTTTCCGCTTGAAATTTTCGCATTGGGACAACAGTCCGCCCGCCGGCAAAATACCGAAGGACGGTCTGCTTCTCACTTTTCCCTTGCCGCCCTGGCCTTCTGCAGGGCCGCCTGCTTCCTGCGCTGGGCTTCTTTGTTTGCCGCCTGGGCTTTGGCCTTGTCGGAGGGGCGGTTTCCTTTGATACGGGGCGTGGGGTCGAAATGCGTGAGATCCGCGCAGACAACGGAGGCCGCGAGAGCTCCTGCTGCCGGAGGGACGAAGGCTGTGGAGCCGGGAATGTCGCGCCGCTCCGTGCATTTCCGCTTCGTACCGGGCGGGCAGACACAGTGATAGAGGCAGGAATTCGCTTCGTCCTCATCCGGACGAATGGACGGCTCCGTGGAATAGACGACTTTTAAAGACTTCACGCCCCGCTTCTTCAGCTCCCGCCGCATGACACGGGCCAGGGGGTCGTTTTGCGTTGCATATAGATCACAGGCCCGGAGTTTGGAGGGGTCCATGCGATTACCGCAGCCCATGACGGAGATGACCGGCACGGCCGCCTTCTGCGCCTGCATTATTATATCTATCTTTGCCGTCACGGTATCGAGGGAGTCAACGACGTAGTCGAAGTCCGCCCAGGGGAAGTCCTCCGCATTCTCAGGAAGGTAGAAAGTCTTGTATTTGTGAACGACTGTATCCGGATTCAGGTCGTGAATGCGCTCTTCCGCCACGTCGACCTTGTAATGGCCTATGGTGGAGCGGGTGGCGAGGACCTGGCGGTTTAAGTTCGTCAGGCAGACCTTGTCGTCGTCTATGAGGTCGAACTCGCCAATGCCCATGCGGGCCAGGGCCTCAACTACGCTGCCGCCCACGCCGCCGATGCCGAAAATCGCGACGCGGCTCTTATGAAGTGTGTCAATGGCGGCCTGGCCCATGACCAGGGCCGCACGGGAATATTGATTGAGCATTTCATTTCCTTTCTTCCGTCATCAGGACTCTTCCCAGCCTTCGGCTGGGCCCCTCCTCATGACAAATGCGGCCCGGGAATACTGATTGAGCATGAGATTTCCTTTCCTGCCGGGTCACCGCCCCGCGGCTCTTGCAGGGCGTACGGCGGTCGCAGAAAACGCAGTGAATTGAAAAGGGTCTTTAACGGGGAACAGGCACCCTCTCAGGCAAGCCGGGAGCGGATACCCGAGGATGACGAGGATGTTTCATTACCCCTGTGGGATTATAGCACATGTTGAAAAGGCGGCAAAATGGAACGCAATGCGTTAATTTGGGATTTTGCTGGCACGCATTGCGTTAATTTGAATCATCAGCATGGAATTTGGCAGCACGCATTGCGTTAATTTGAATCATCAGCATGGGATTTTGTCGGCACGCATTGCGTGTCTTATGCAAATTTTGGGAACATTCTGCCTTTTCTGCAGAGAAATGTCCCCATGCCCTTCCATTGGATTTTGCTGCAAATGACAGGTTCAGGAACAATAGCTTGCTTTTTAAGCAAAATGCATCCATGTCCAAAGAGCCGCCCTGGCCCCCGCCCCGGCCTCATGGGGACAAACTTTTCAGAAAGGTTCCGATTGTTCCTGTTTTCCGCAAAAGCTCCATTTTCGCCGGACCGGTCATGGGGATAAAGTTTGTTAAAGGGGGTGGATTGTTCCTAAAATTTGGATTATATACGCAATGCGTGCAAACACCGCCAGACGCAGGAGGCTAAAAAACACGCAATGCGTGCTGTTACTGCAAGGCACATGGGGTTAAAAAACACGCATTGCGTACTGCCTCCCCTTTTTTAGAAACATTCTGCCTTTCTTGCAAAAAAATGTCCCCATGCCCTCCCATTGGATTTTGCTGCAAATGGCAGGTTCAGGAACAATAGCTTGCTTTTTCAGCAAAATGTCTCCATGTCCAAAGAGCCGCCCTGGTCCCCGCCCCGGCCTCATGGGGACAAACTTTTCAGAAAGGTTCCGATTGTTCCTGTTTTCCACAAAAGCTCCATTTTCGCCGGACCGGTCACGGGGATAAAGTTTGTTAAAGGGTGTGGATTGTTCCTAATATTTGGATTATATACGCAATGCGTGCAAATACCGCCAGGTGCAGGAGACTGAAAAACACGTAATGCGTGCTGTCACTGCAGGCACGTGGGATTGAAAAACATGCAATGCGTGCCGTCACTGCCAGGCGCAGGAGGCTGAAAACACTCAATGCGTGCGGATTCTTCAGAAAGCTGGACACTGAATGATACGCAATGCATGCTAACACCGCCAGGCGCGGAGATTGAAAACACGCAGTACGTGCGCTTTATATCTCCGGCCTGAAGGTACGCAGAATCAGCTTCTCCACCTTGTCCTGATCCAACGGGTGATTTCCGGATTCGAAGGTCATGAGAAGATTGTCGTCGGGGAAATATCCCAGTTCCATGTACAAGCTCAGTTTGCGTGAGACGCCGGCGACATAATCACCGTCATCCATGAGTCCGAAATGCTCCCAGATGTAGATGAGATGTGTCTTCGGGTCCATAATTGTAAAATCAGGATATATAAAGCCTCCGCCGGGGAGTTCCAGTCCGCACTCATAACGGAAAGGAATGGCATACTTTTCAAGCTCCATGGCAATCAGGACTTCTGACTTTGAACGGACCGGAATACCGGATGGCGTTTGGAATTTGAGACTTTCAGGGTGGCGGGGATTTGTGGAAAATGTTTCCTGCTGCCATTCGCGGACAGACTTGTCTTTTCTGCCTATCAGGTCATTGAATTCAGGCTTCTTCAGCAGTGCATCCATCTTTTTGTGGCTGCCATCGACATTCTGAAGGTAAAGGCGGCAGGCTTCCATCTCCGCCTGAACTTCGTCGAGCCGGGCCCGCCGCCAGGCGGACTTTGCGAGGCGGCTGGCTTCGGCCTTTTTCTTTTTTGACAAATACTTGCGGTGTCCGTCGACAAAGACGTACCACTTACTGGTATTGCCGCAGGGGAAGATTTCAAGCCGCTTGCCGCTGGTATCCCGGGCGATAGCCTTTTTCAGATTTGCTGCTTCCTGCCTGAGCTGTTCCAAGTCCTGCCGGACTTCTTCTGTTCTTGCCATGAATTGCCTCCGCTAAGAAATGAGAATTGTGATATGCCTTGATGTGACATAAGAATTGTTTGCTGAAATGAGCTAAGAATCGGCGGACCGCCTCAGATATATGCCACATTTATTTCAAATATATTGCAATTATATCACAGCACGGCAGACTTGTCATCTGCTTTTTTAAATAAATAAGCGGTGCACGTGGGTTCACTGCAGGGTTAGCCCCGCTGCGGCACATTGAAAGTTCGCACTTCGTGCAAGGTGACGCTTCGCTACAGCACAAACTCTCCCTGAACTGCTTCGCAGCCCTCGTCAAATCCGTGAATTGTACCGCTGGATGCCCCGGTTGGCACGCGCTGCGTGTATAATCCAAATTTTAGGAACAATCCACACCCTTTAACAAACTTTATCCCCATGACCGGTCCGGCGAAAATGGAGCTTTTGTGGAAAACAGGAACAATCGGAACCTTTCTGAAAAGTTTGTCCCCATGAGGCCGGGGCGGGGACCAGGGCGGCTCTTTGGACATGGATACATTTTGCTGAAAAAGCAAGCTATTGTTCCTGAACCTACCATTTGCGGCAAAATCGAATGGAAGGGCATGGGGACATTTTTCTGCAAGAAAGGCGGAATGTTTCCAAAAAAGGGAAGACAGCACGCATTGCGTGCCACCTTCCATTTTCTATAGGGTCCCTTGCCACTGTTAATGACTCCTGCCGCCTCCCCCTTTCTATGGGGGGGGCCCTTGCCACCGTTAATGACTCCTGCCGCCTCCCCTTTTCTATGGGGGCTGCACCTGTCCCCGAAGAAAACTGCCTGGAAGGTGAAAAAGGCCCCGGCACAAAAATGCGTGCCGGGGCCCGTGCTTTATTTTTCCCGACTATACGATCCGGTTCACCCGCACAGCCGCAGGATGGCCTCTGCATAGACCTCTGCAGCTGTAACGAGATTGGAAATGTCTATGAATTCATCAGCCCCGTGCATGCGGGTATCGACGCCGGGAAGGACGGCTCCGAAGGCAACGCCGTTCTCAATGTCGTGGACGTAGGTGCCGCCGCCGATGGCCATGCACTCACCGGGAAGCCCTGTGACATCTGTGTAGGCAGAAAGCAATGTCTTCACAAAGTCGGAATCAGCTGATACGACGTGGGGCGGAACCATGCCGGGTGTGGACCAGGCGAAGCCGGTTGCTGTGACAGCTGCCGCCGCGCGCTCTTCGCAGTTTTCCTTTGTGGCGGAAACCGGAGTCCGGGCGTCAAATGAGAATTCCATGTGCGAGGGATCGATATGATAGAGGTCCAGGGTGCAGGACAGGTCGTGGGATTCTTCGTCATGCAGCTTGATTCCGATTCCGGAACCGTCCGTCACCCCGTAGGGGAAAAGGACAGGAATCTTCTTCACAAGCTTCAGCTCTTCCGACTCATGCAGGGGCAGGCGGGAAATGAGGATGACTGCGGCAAGGCCGGCATTGCGGCCGCTTTCCGGTGTCGAAGCATGGGCGGATTCACCGATGACTGTGATTTCCTGATCTGCCGTGAAGGAAATTTCCACATTGCACTCTTTGGCAACTTCTGCCATGACGGGTTCTGTAGTGGCTCTGTCAAGGCCATCAAATCTGATGACAGCTTTCTGGGGTACAGCGTTTAAAGCAACGCCGGCCTCAAGAGAGAGTACACGCGGAGTTTCTGTGTCTTCTGTAAAATCAGCAGACAGCTTTCCCCGGAACTGTCCCTTTTCAATATTAATAATAGGGAATTCAGCGTCGGGAGAGAACGTCATACTTGCAGGCTTCTCCGTCTCGAAGTAGTGGGCGATGTCTGTGGAACCTGTCTCTTCGTCGGAGCCGATGATGACGCGGACGCCCTTTTTCAGAGGGATCCCGAGTTCCTTGATGGCCTTTAATGCAAACATGGAAGCCAGAAGGGGCCCCTTGTCATCGGATGTGCCCCGGCCATAGAGGCGGCCGTCTTTTTCTATTATTTTGAAGGGCTCTGTCACCGTCCAGCCCTCGCCTGCCGGAACGACATCCGTGTGGCCGAGAATATCGAGTGCATGAGGCAGGACCGGGTCGAAGTCAGCTGCTGCCACGTAATTGTCATAGTTCTTCGTTGTAAAACCATAGGACTTTGCAATTTCCATGGCCTTCATGAGGGCCTTATAGGGCTCCTCGCCAAAAGGCTTGTCGCCGGCCGCCGGCGCATTCACGGAAGGAATGCTGCAGAGGGCCTTCACATCCTCAATGAGCTCATCCTTGTGGTCTTCTATCCACTTCTTCACTTCCTGATTCATATCAAAATTTCCTTTCTGAAGTCATAGCACGCTTACGGCGGACTTATTATAGCTGATTTGGGATGCACACAAAAGGGGTCAGCCCCCTTCTCACAGAAACCCGGAAATCTTCTCCAGGCTTGGATGAGAAAGGGTCTGACCCCCTCAATGTTACTGCCACCATAAGATTACTTGCACGTATTGCGTATATATTCCAAAATATAGGAACAATCCACACCCTTTAACAAGCTTTATCCCCATGGCCGGTCCGGCGAAAATGGAGCTTTTGCGGAGAATGGGAACAATCGGGCCATATCTAAAAAGTTTGTCCCCATGGGGCCGAGGCAGGGAGCAGGGCGGCCCTTTGGACATGGATGCATTTTGCTGAAAAAGCAAGCTATTGTTCCTGAACCTGCCATTTGCAGCAAAATCCGGCGAAAGGGCATGGGGACATTTCCCATCAGGAAGGGCAGAATGTTTCCAAAAAAAGCAAGTTGACACGCAATGTGTGTTTTCTGTCCCCTATGCCTTACAGTGCTGGCACGAATTACGTGTAATTCTGTATCCAGCTCCTGAAACGGGCTGCACGCATTGCGTATCTGTTCCAAAAAATAGGAACAATCCACACCCTTTAACAAGCTTTATCCCCATGGCCGGTCCGGCAAAAACGGAGCTATTGCGGAATATAGGAACAATCGGCCCTTTTATGAAAAGTTTGTCCCCATGGGGCCGAGGCAGGGACCGGGGCGGCCCTTTGGACATGGATGCATTTTGCTGAAAAAGCAAGCTATTGTTCCTGAACCTGCCATTTGCGGCAAAATCCGGCGAAAGGGCATGGGGACATTTCCCATCAGGAAGGGCAGAATGTTTCCAAAAAGGCGAGGTGGCACGCAATGCGTGTCATCCCAAAAAAGGCAAGCGTACGCATTGCGTGTTATCTTATCAAAAAGGGGTCAGGCCTCTTCTCACAGGAACCCGGAAATCTGCTCCGGGCCTGGATAAGAAGGAACCTGACCCCACAAATCCGCTACCAGTGCGGACAGCACGAGTTATCAATAGTGGTACCTGTCCTCTCCAGGGCAAGCCCCGGAAACACGCGCCAGGCTTGAGTCAAATGGAACCTGGCCCCACAAATCCGCTACCGGTGCGGACAGTGCGAGTTATGAATAGTGGCACCTGTCCTCTCCAAGGCAAGCCCCGGAAACCGTTTCCGGACCTGGATAAGAAGGAACCTGACCCCACAAATCCGCTACCGGTGCGGACAGCACGAATTATCAATAGTGGCACCTGTCCTCTCCAGGACAAGCCCCGGAAACCCGCGCCAGACTTGAGTCAAATGGCACCTGACCCCAATATCAGTTCGTGTGCCCTTCAAGCTCGCCAGTGGCGATGAAAACGACCCACTGGGCGATGTTCACGCAGTGGTCGGCGATACGCTCGAAGTATTTCGCGATCATGAAGTAGTCAAGGACACCGTCAATATTCTCCTGTTCATCGGAGTCGAAGTATTTGACGAGCCCCAGCTTCACCTTGTCGAAATAATCGTCCACGGTGTCGTCGCCGTCGATGACCATGCGGGCAAGGTCCTCGTCCTGCTTGACGTAGGCGTTGACAGCCCGGCTCAGCATGTCCTCGGCCGCTCTTGCCATGGGGAGAAGGTCGGAGTTTTCTACCATCTCCGGCTTTACATTGTGCTTTTCCACGATTTCCGCGATATCATCCGCATTGTTGCCGATCCGCTCCAGGTCGGAAACCAGCTTGCCGGCAGCGGTAACCGCGCGCAAGTCCGTGGCAACCGGCTGCTGCTTCAGAAAGAGCTTGAGGCAGAGGTTTTCGATATCCCGCTCCTGCTGCGTGATCTGCTCGACTTCCCTTGCAATGTCCTCTTCCCTGTCCACGGTCTGGGTCAGCAGATAGTCAATGGCCTCCTGTATAGCCTTGACACACTGCTCCCCCATGGAAACTATATTTTTGTTCAGCTCGTCCAGCTCCGCTTCATATGTCGCTCTCATTCAACTCTACCTCCGCATATTCCGGAACCCTCTCAATGCGTCCCGACTCAAAGTATATTTCATCTTCACAAACTTCAGTCCGGCAAAGACGTCCGGATATCTACTCCCAAATGTATTCTTCTGCAGCGTGTATTTCCGTTCGGATAGGTGCCATAGCCTCCCGGCCGGCATGCACTATGGCTTGGATTGCCACTGCCTCCCGGCCGGCACGCCGATCTGACTAAGATTGCAACTGCTGATAAAAATCACCCGAATCTATCCGTGATGTAGCGCTCCGCGCGCTCGTCCTTGGGCGACGCAAAGATTTCTTCGGACGTACCGTACTCGACCATCTCGCCATACCATTTTCACCCGAATCTACCCGTGATGTAGCGCTCCGTGCGCTCGTCCTTGGGCGACGCAAAGATTTCTTCGGACGTACCGTACTCGACCATCTCGCCGAGGAGGAAGAAGGCGGTATAGTCGGAGATACGGACGGCCTGCTGCATATTGTGGGTGACAATGACGATGGTATACTTGTCCTTCAGTTCCTCGGCCAGGTCCTCGATCTTCGATGTCGAGATGGGGTCCAGGGCCGATGTGGGCTCGTCCATAAGGATGACCTCCGGCTCTACGGCCAGGGTCCTCGCGATGCATAGACGCTGCTGCTGGCCGCCGGAAAGACCCAGGGCCGACTTATTGAGGCGGTCCTTGAGCTCGTCCCAGATGGCGGCCTGCTTCAGAGAACGCTCCACAATCTCATCCAGCTTTTCCTTGTTCTTGATCCCGTTGACCCGGGGGCCGTAGGCGACATTGTCATATATGGACTTGGGGAAGGGGTTGGGCTGCTGGAAGACCATGCCGACGCGCTTTCTGAGCTCGATGACGTCCATGGACTTGTCGTAAATGTCCTGGCCGTCCAGCTTCACTTCTCCCGTGATCCGCACGCTCTCCACGAGGTCGTTCATGCGGTTCAAAGTCTTTAAGAATGTGGACTTTCCGCAGCCGGAGGGTCCGATGAAGGCCGTGATCTTCTGCGGGTAGATGTCCATATTCACATCTTTCAGTGCGTGGTTTTCCCCGTAATAGAGGTCGAGATTTTTCACGGAAATCTTCGGGGCCGTTCCGGGAGCTACTGCACTATTCTGCTTTGCTTCCTGCGAAGCCATTTCATTTGTACCCATATCGTATTACCTTCCTTGTCTGCTGGGGTCGAACTTTCTGGTCAGAACCTTCGTCAGAATATTAATAATAAGAACGATGATAATGAGGACCACCGCGGTACCGAAGGCTGTATCGAAGTCGCCTTCACTCGTGGCAGAAAGATACAGCTTGACGGTCAACGTTCCGCCGGAGTCCAGAATCTTCCGGAAGATATCGAGGAAGTTCTTCGGCAGGTACTTGGCAGAGCCGGCCGTGAAGATCAGGGCCGCGGACTCACCGACGATACGGCCGATGGCCAGGATGACACCCGTGATGATACCGGGCATGGCCGAAGGAATCAGGATGGTCCGGATCATGTACCACTTGCCGGCCCCAAGGGCGATGGAGCCCTGGCGGTAGCCGTCAGGTACAGTCTTTAAGGCTTCCTGGGTATTCCTCGTGACGAGGGGAAAGACCATGAGAATGAGTGTCAGGGACCCGGTCAGGAGGCTGTAGCCCAAGCCCAGCGTCTGTCCGAAGAACATCATACCGAAGAGACCGAATATGATGGAAGGAATACCGGAAAGGACCTCCGTCATGAACTCTATCGTGTTTACGAGCTTTCCGGGCTTGGCGTACTCATTCAAATATATGGCCGCCCCGATGCCCAGGGGCGTTACAATGAGCAGGGTCAGAATGATGACGATCAGGGTATTTACGATATTTCCGGCAATGCCGACCGTGCCCTTACGAGCGGACGTGACCGTCGTCAGGAACTCCCAGTTGACGACATGGAGCCCCTTCACAAATACGAATACGATGATGGTGACGAGCAGTACAACGGAAAAGATACTGCAGACCAGGATGAAAAAATGCAGAAGAAGCTCTCCGGGCCTTAAGCGTTTTTTAGCCATTCTCGAGTCCTTTCTTCTTGATTCTCATCAGAATCAGATTGATGATGACGATGAAGATATACAGTACAAGACCTACGGTGAAGAGCACCTGCCGGTGAAGGCCGGAAGCGTAGCTCATCTCCGATACAAGCTGGGTCGTCAGGGTCCGGACGGAGTTGAACGGGAAAGGAGGGTTAACCGTTCCTCCGGCCACCATGTTTATAGCCATGGCCTCACCGAGGGCCCGGCCGATGCCGAGGACTACCCCGGTCATGATGCCGGACTTGGCTGCCGGAATGACGACTTTGAATATGGTCTGCAGCTTCGTCGCACCGAGAGCCAGGGAAGCGGCCCGCATGTGGTCCGGAACTGCTTTTATCGAAGAAACACTGACATTGATGACCGTCGGCAGAATCATGACAGCGAGCACGATGATCGCAGACAGGAGGTTGGCCCCGCCCGTGAACTGGTGGTCAGGATTGCCGGCGTAAATCTTCTTCTCCAGGTCGTACATGATGGGATTTAAGACCATCATGCCGATGAGACCGTAGATGACGGACGGGATGGCGGCTAGGAGCTCAACAGCGGACTGAAGGACCTTTGAAACAGCCCTCGTATTCTTGTTCCCGTTCGTGTAGTCCGTCAGGAAGACAGCTGTCAGCAGGGCTATCGGCACCCCGATCAGCACCGCGCCAAATGTCGCCACAATAGAGGAGAGAATAATGTAAAAGATGCCGTAGCTTGGATTCTCCGCCGTGGGCTTCCACACAGTGCCGAATATGAGATCCGCGAAGCCGACCTGGGATATGGCCGGAATGCCCTTCGCGATCATGTAGACTGTAATGACAAGGACCGCAACGATGGCCAGAAGCCCGCATATAAGGAAGATTGTCTTCGCAATATTTTCTTTCGTTTTCTGCCAGTACAAAACAGGTTCCTCCAACAGCAATAGTTCCGAAGCGGTTTCCCGCCCCGGAACCATTTTGTTTCAATCAGTCTTTTTGCGAGACGCGGGGCTTTTTTCAGCTCTGGGGAACGATAAGGCCTGCGCCCTTGATGATCTCCTTGCCCTCGTCAGACTGTACGTAGTTGAACCAGGTCTGAACGAGTTCGTTCTGCTCGGAAATCTCACCCTTTGTAGCCATTACGAAAGGTCTCTGAAGGGCATATGTGCCGGCCAGGATGTTCTCCTCGGTGGGCTCTGCGTCGTTTAAGGATACGCCGTTTACAGTGTCATCAAGAGCATCAAGGGAAATGTAGCCGATGGAACCGGGGGTTGCAGCAACCTTTGCCAGAACACCGCCGGTGGAGTCAAGCTCCTGGGCGTATGCGCACTTGTCAGCAACATCTACGAGTTCCTCGAAGGCATCTCTGGTACCGGAACCGGACTCACGGCCGATGACTACGATGGCTTCATCCGCACCGCCAAGATCCTTCCAGTTCGTGATCTCGCCGGTGTAGATCTTTGCCAGGTCTTCCGTCGTGAGATTCGAAACGGTGTTGTCCTTGTCTACGATGACTGCGATACCGTCGATGGCTACGACGTTCTCAACGATGCCGTTGGCCTTCTCGTCGTCATGGATCTTCCGGGAAGCGTCGCCGATATCTACCTGACCTGCTGTCAGGGATTCAATGCCGGCGCCGGAACCTGTGTACTCTGTTGTAACGGAGATTCCGGGATACTTCTCCATGAAGCCTTCCATCATGGCCTCGCAGAGCTTCTCCATGGAAGTGGAGCCTGCAAGGGAAATGGAACCGGAAAGGTCGGATGCAGCTGCATCAGTGCTTGCGGAGTCTGAGCTTGCGGAAGCGTCTGTGCCGGCGGAAGCATCTGTAGAAGTGCTGCTGTCAGCTGAAGCATCTGCGCTTGAATCAGTGGAAGCCGTGCTGCCGCAGGCGGATACGCCTACTGCGAGGACACCGGCCAGCATTACGGAAACAATCTTGCTGAGTGTCTTGTTTTTCATCATCATTCTCCTGTTTGTTTCTTTTTCAAACTTTTTCTTCTATCCTCACGGACGACTGAAAGAATACACCAGGAATGTAAAGTCTCCTACGCACCTTTTATAAAATCTGTGTAAAATGTTTGTTGGCTGAAAAAAGGCCCTCCCGCCCGCCAAAAGCGGCGTCGGAAGGGCCTTTAAATATTTTTCCCACACATGAATGCGGTGCCCGGCCAAGCCGGACACCGCAAGTATATGTAAAGCGAAGTTAGATGATATAAACTATAGTTTCATGAAGCTTCTTCAATGTAAATTCATGTCTCGTCTTTCGGCGTGTAGAATTCCCGCTCCTCGGAGTAGGTCCCCCGCTTCGTCGTCATGAACTGGTCGAACTGGTGGGAATTCGTCCACTTGAGGAATTCCTCGTCCGTGCAGGACACATAGTGGGTGCCGCCTATGAGGTGGCTCGTCCCCTTGTTGTAGTCGATGCCGGAGGTCTTGTAATTATACTCCATGGCAATCCGCCGCTTCTCCACAATGGGATTGGGCGCGGGGATGGCTGAAAGCAGGGCTCTTGTATAGGGGTGGACGGGGTTATTGAAAATCTCGTCCGTGGTCCCGGTCTCAAGCAGGTGTCCCAAGTGCAGGACCCCGATGCGGTCGGAGATGTATTTGACCATCGATAGGTCATGGGCGATGAAGAGCAGGGCCGTGCCCGTCTCCTCCTGGATGTCCTTCATGAGGTTTACGACCTGGGCCTGAATGGAAACGTCAAGAGCCGAGATGCACTCATCCGCAATGATGAGCTTGGGTCCCATGATGAGGGCTCTTGCGATTCCGACCCTCTGCCGCTGGCCGCCGGAAAACTGGTGGGGATAACGGGAGCCAAGCTCGGGAGCAAGGCCTACCTTCTTCAGGATGGCCTTGATCTTCTCGTTCCGCTCTGCCATGGACGAATAGGAGTGATGAATGTCCAGGCCCTCTCCTATGATATCTTCAACCTTCTTCCGGGGGTTTAAGGAGGCCATGGGGTCCTGGAAAATCATCTGCATGTCGTGGCGGAGCTGAGTCCGCGTCGCCTTGTCCAGCTTCTTTTTCGTGATGTCCATGCCTTCGAAGGTGATCTGCCCTGCTGTCGGATCGTAGAGGCGGATGACGGCCCGGCCTATTGTAGACTTGCCGGAACCCGACTCACCGACGAGACCATAGGTCTCGCCCTTATAGATTTCGAAGGACACATCGTCCACGGCCTTGACCGTGAAGGAGTTTGAGACTTTAAAGTATTGTTTGAGATGGCTTACTTCCAGAAGCGGGGCTTCATTCTTTGAGGCTGTCATAGTTCTCCGCTCCTTTCTTCATGCGCTCGATGCGCTCAGCCAGTTCTTTCGGCATCTCGACTTTCGGGGCCCGGGGGTCCAGGAGCCAGGTTGCCGCATAGTGGGTCTCCGTGACCTTGAACATGGGCGGCTCCTTCTTGTCGTCAATGACAAGGGCGTACTTGTTCCGGGGGGCAAAAGCGTCGCCGACCTTCTCGTGCAGGAGGTTGGGCGGGGACCCGGGAATGGAGTAGAGACGGTCGTCGTAGGTCTCGAGGTCAGGCATGGCGGAAAGGAGGCCCCAGGTGTAGGGGTGCTTGGGCTCATAGTAGATTTCGTTGATGAGACCCTTTTCCACGATCTTTCCGGCGTACATGACATAGACAAAGTCAGCTACCTTCGCCACAACTCCGAGATCATGAGTAATGTAGATAACCGAGATGCCCCTTTCCCTCTGGACTTTCCGGATCAGTTCGATAATCTTCGCCTGAATCGTCACATCAAGGGCTGTTGTGGGCTCGTCGCAGATCAGGAGCTTGGGGTTGCAGGCCAGGGCAATGGCGATGACGACACGCTGGCGCATGCCGCCGGAGAGCTGGTGGGGGTAGTTCTTCATCCGCTTTTCCGGCTCTTCAATGCCGACTTCCTCAAGAAGCTCAACGGCTTTCTTATAGGCCTCTTCCTTGGGAGTCTTATAATGCCAGATCATCCCTTCCATGATCTGCTTGCCTATGGTCATCGTGGGGTCAAGACTTGTCATGGGGTCCTGGAAGACCATGGCAATCTGCCGGCCGTTGATATTCTTCCGGATCCACTTCTTGTCCTGCTTCAGGATGTCTACAGTCTGCTCTTTTCCTTCCTCGTCCGTATAGGTGAAGTCAATTTCGCCACTATTTACGATGGCATTCTTATCGAGAATACCCATGGCGGCCTTCATGGTGACGGACTTGCCGGAACCGGATTCACCGACAATGGCTGCAGTCGTTCCCCGTTCGAGCTCGATATTGACGCCCCGGATGGCGTGGACCATACCGGCGGTCGTCTTGAATGAAATATCGAGGTTTTTTACAGTAATAATATTATTCTTGTCTTCCATCTCAGCCCTCCTTAATCTTCGGGTCGAGCGCTTCGCGGAGGCCGTCGGCTATGAGGTTAAACGACAGCATGAGAAGGGCCATGACGATGATGGGCGGGATGATCTGGTAGGGGTGGGTCGTGAAGCTGTTGTACCCTTCGGAGATCAGGGAGCCGAGCGAGCACTGGGGCACGGGGATGCCGAGGCCGACGAAGGACAGGAAGGCCTCCGTGAAGATGGCTGTCGGAATCGAGAACATGACCTGGGTGATGATGGGCCCGATGATGTTCGGCAGGATGTCCTTAAATATAATGAAGAAGGACCCGGCGTCCAGCGTCTTTGAGGCGTAGACAAATTCCTGCTCCTTGAGTTTCAGCATCTCCGCCCGGGCAATCCGGCTCATGCCGATCCACTCGGTCAGCATCAATGCGAAAATGATGGTGATCATGCCGGGCTTTAATATTAGTAATAATAATGTAACGATGACGAGCCGGGGGATGCCGTTTGCAATCTCCACAAAGCGCTGCATGATCATATCGGTCTTTCCGCCGAAGTAACCGGAAATGAGGCCGTAAGACATACCGATCACCATGTCGATGAGAGTGGCGGCCACAGCGATGATGAGGGATACTCTCGCGCCGGTCCAGGTCCGGGTCCAGATATCACGTCCGTACTTATCCGTGCCGAACCAGTAGAAGGTGCCGTAGAGCTTGCCTTCCGCATAGCCGTTATACTTCTTCGAGCCTGTGGTCGTTGTCATGGTTTCCGACCCGTCGAAGATGCCCATGTTCTCAATCCCCTGAATACGGGGGGCGAGGTTGTGGGCGGACGACTGCTCCGAGTAGGAGTAGGGGGTCATGAGGGGACCCACGATGGCGAAGAAGGTCAGGATGCAGAGGAAGACCAGGCCGACCACGGCACCCTTATTATGGAAGAATTTCTTCCGCACTTCCTTCCAGAAGGACTGGGAGGCGAAATTGGTATCGAGCTCAGCGTCCGCTCCGTACTCCTTCAGGACGAAGTCGCCGGGAACCGGTTCGTAGTCCTTTCCGGAGAAATCAAAGGGGATGACCGACGCTGCTTTGGTCTTTGTTTTTGCCATATCAGCTGCCCTCCTTTGAAAGCCGGATTCTGGGGTCGATGATGCCGTAGAGGATATCCACGAACAGCATGATGAAAATATACATGGCCGAGTAGATGAAGCTCAGGGAGATGACCACATTGTAATCGTTCGACTGAATCGCGTTGACAAGCAGGGAGCCGATGCCGGGAATCGCGAAGATCTTCTCGACAACGAGGGAGCCTGTCATCAGGTCGACGATCAGAGGCGCCAGAACCGTGATGATGGGAATGCAGGCATTCCTCAGGGCATGGCGAAAGACGAGGGCCCGGCCGGAAAGTCCCTTGGACTCGGCAAGGAGCATGTAGTCCGAATCCATGACTTCAATCATCTCGGACCGGGTGAAGCGGGCAATCGAGGCCATCGTGAACATGGATAATGCAATGCTCGGCAGCACTGACGACTTCATGATCATCTTCGCATCAAAGAGCATGGGGAAGATTTTCAGTTTGAAACCGAACTGGTAGGACAGAAAGAGGGCGAATACATATGAAGGCACTGACACGCCGATGACGGATATGATCGTGCAGATATTATCTATGATCGTATTGTGCCAGATGGCCGCAATGACGCCCAGGATCAGACCCACAATGGCCCCGAGAAAGACGGCGAAAAAGCCGATTTCCATGGAGATGGGAAGTCTTGTCGCAATCAGCTCGGAAATGGGGGTGTTCTTGGAGATATTGTAAGAAACCCCGAAATCCCCTGTCAGCATATTCTTGACATAGGTCAGGAACTGAACCACCACCGGTTTGTCCAGGCCGTACTTGGCATAGAGCTGGGCACGCTGGGAGTCGTTTAACTTTTCATCGTTAAAGGGGGAGCCCGGCATCAGCTGCATGAGCACGAAGAGGACGAACAGAATCACAAGGAGTGTGAACAGGGAGATCAGTACCCTTTTTAGGATGTACTTCTTCATAGAAACTCCTTTTGCTTTTTATAACGAAAAGAAAGGCCGCACAGCACGTACTGTGCGGCCTCGTAGAAAAGGAGGATTACTGAGCTGTCTTGACAGTATCCTTGTATACCCGGTTCAGGGCAACAGGGTGATACTCAACGCCTGTGACGTTGCTCTTGACCATCTCCGCATTGCACTGGGTGTACAGAGGGAAGATGACTGCCTCGTTCATGACGATCTGCTCAGCATCGTAGAGCTTTGCCCAGCGGCCGGCAGCATCGGTTGCGAGATCGCCTGTCGTGCACTCTGCGATGATGGCGTCATAGTCTGCATTGGACCAGAGGCCGTAGTTGTTGGAGTTGTCCGTAACCCACATGCCGAGGTAGGTCATGGGGTCGGCGTAGTCAGGTCCCCATCTCGTGAGGCCGAGCTGGAAGTTGCCGTCCTGCATATCCTGGACTCTCTGCTTCTTGGGCTCTACCTTGATCGTGATGGTAAGGCCGGGCAGGGTATTCTGCAGCTGTTCCTGAAGGACTGTCGCTACCTTCTGGGGAGCGTCATCCGCATCAACTACCATCTCAAGGCTCATGGAAGTTTCACCGAGTTCGGAAAGACCCTGCTGCCAGAGATCAGCAGCTTTTGCTGCGTCGTATGCGCAGACGTCCTTGAACTTCTCCTGATCTGCGGAGAAATCGGATCCGTCAGGACCGGTTGCGAACTGGGGAGGTACTGCTGTGTATGTAGGAGTGGAGCCATCTTTCAGGATGTCTGTAACGATGGCGTCACGGTCAATGGCAAATGTAATGGCCTTTCTTATATTCTCGTTTGCAAGCTCGGGAACCGCTGCCATATTCGGGGACAGGTACCACATGTAGCCGGCACCGACTGCCAGGAATTCGGGATCGTCCTTGACCTGGTCGACCTGATCGCCATTTACAAGGGTCATATCCAGCTCGCCGTTCTGGTAGCTCATCAGGGCTGTCTGGGAATCCTGGATGACCTGATAGTCAAGGCCGGCAAGTTTTACCCGGTCAGCATCCCAGTAGTCCGCATTCTTCGTGAGGTGGAACTCCGTAGCTGCGGGCTGATAGGAATCAAGGATGAAGGCGCCGTTGGAAAGAGTTGTTTCGGGAGATGTACCGAATGTATCGGCGCAGGACTCGAAGAACTTTTCATTAACAGGATAGAATGTAGGGAAGTACATGAGGGAGAGGAAGTAGGAAACAGGGGCTTCCAGCTCTACCTTCAGGGTCTTGTCATCAACTGCGGTGACACCGAGCTCTGACTTATCCTTCTCGCCGGCGATGATGGCGGCTGCATTCTTGACCTGACCGATATCGGAAAGCATATAGCTGTACTCGGAAGCGACATCAGGGTCAACGGCCCGCTGCCATGCGAATACGAAATCCGCTGCAGTGACAGGATCACCGTTCGACCACTTGGCATCCCGAAGGTGGAAGGTCCAGGTCAGGCCGTCTTCGCTGTTCTCATAGCTCTCTGCGATGGCTTCAACGGCCTTGCCGTCCTTGTCCATCTGCATGAGGCCGTCTGTGTAGTCTGCAATGACCTCAAACGAAGTGCCGTCTGTCGCCTGCTGGGGATCCAGGGATTCGACCGGGGTCTCCATCATGATCTTCAGGTCTTCTGTTGAAGCCTCGCCCGAAGAAGCCGTATCCGTGGATGCGGTGTCAGTCGATGTCGTGTCCGTGGAAGAAGTGTCTGTCGTACTTGTATCGCTGTACGCACTGCTTCCGCAGGCTGCCAGTGAAAATGCCATCGCGGCGGCAAGGATCACTGACACAAGCCTTTTTTTCTTCATAAATCTCTCCTCCTTATTTAAGGATTCCTTTTTTGCCCCTCTCAGGGCAAGTGATGGGTACAAGGATAATATGTATAACTATTCAGCACACAGAATTCAAAAAGCTTTTGCATGCTTGCATGCAGAAAAGCGCATTTGAATTCTGTGTGGCCTGGCGGCGAAGCCGCCCGGAAGCCCAAGCAACGAGGATTTCGAAGAAATCCGAGTCTGGGCTTCTGAATAGTTATGCAGAAAGGCGCCCCGGAAGAAGAACCCCCTGAGACGCCTTTGTCCTTTGAAATATTATCTTTGTTAGTTAGACAGTATAAATTTTCCGTCTGAAAAGTCAAGAAAAAAATGTACACAAAAATTTCACATAATGGGCGTCAGACTTTGTCGCGGATTATGGGAAGGGTCGAGCAGTGGATGCCGCCGCCTAATTTGTTGATCTCGGAGATATTTACCGGAACGACCTCCACGCCTGCCTTTTCAAGGTTTTTGATCGTATTTTTTCCCAGGGCGGAGAAAAGGACCTTGCCCGGCTCAAGGCAGAGGCAGTTGTTCGTGAGGAAGGGGTCGTCCCGGTCCGTCTCAATGATTTTGTATCCCTTTTTCTGCAGGAGATCTAAAAACCAGAAGGGCAGGATGAAGGTGGATACAAGAACCTTATCTTTGTCCACCGGAATGAAAGCTTCATCCAGGTGGATATAGAAAGCCGGCATGTCGATGACGATCAAGTCGATATCCTGATTTTTCAGGATGGAGCGCATCTCTTCTATTCCCTCGTCATTGATGCGGACGGAGCGGCCGACTATGGCCGTGTGGGGATCCAGCTGGCAGAAGGAGCCGCCTTCCATGGTGCCCCTTCCCTGGATGGCCCCGAGGATGGGGACGCCCAGGTCCGTCAGGGTCTTCTGTCCTATGGGCGTCTCCCCCTGATGGAAGTACATGGTGTAGCGGGAAAGGACGGCTCCCTTGGGTGTCATCTCGGCAAAGTCCCGGGCGAAGGTCATATTGGGCCACTCGTGCTTTGGGTCGTCCTGATTTATGACTTCAATGCCTTCGTTTCTCAGGGCCTCGGTCATGGCGTCATGCTGGTCCTGCATGAGCCTGATGTCCGGGAATGTGTCCCCCTTCCAATAGGAGCGGATGCGGCCCTTAGCATCCTTCAGG
>JAZASQ010000014.1:0-27157 GCA_036343235.1 Lachnospiraceae bacterium | reverse complement strand
TCATATCGAAGCGGACGAGGTCTTCATTTCAGACGGGGCCAAGTCCGACTCCGGAAATATTCAGGAACTCTTTGCGGAGAATGCGGTCATCGCAGTGACGGACCCCGTGTATCCTGTCTATGTGGATTCCAATGTCATGGGGGGCCGGACCGGTACTTATGATGAGAAGACCGGCGTCTGGTCAGACGTCGTCTACATGCCCTGCACGGCGGAGAACGGCTTCATTCCTGCCTTCCCCGAGAAGGTGCCCGACGTCATCTACCTCTGCCTGCCCAATAATCCCACCGGCACGACTCTTACCAGGGACCAGCTGCAGGAGTGGGTGGACTACGCGAACGACCACGGGTCGGTCATCATATTCGACGCGGCCTATGAAGCCTATATCAGCGAGCCTGACGTGCCCCACACGATCTACGAGTGCAAGGGGGCAAGGACATGCGCCATTGAAATCCGCTCCTTCTCAAAGAATGCCGGATTCACGGGCCTCCGGCTCGGGGCGACTGTCATCCCCAAGGACTTAAAGAGAAACGGGTCCTCCCTTCACGACATGTGGGCCCGCCGCCACGGGACCAAGTTCAACGGGGCTCCCTACATCGTGCAGAGGGCCGGCGAAGCCGTATATTCTGCGGAAGGCAAGAAGCAGACGGGTGAGCAGGTAGCCTACTATATGGAAAACGCCCGGATGATTCGGGAAGGCCTGGAGAAGGCCGGCTACACTGTATACGGCGGCGTCAATGCTCCTTACATCTGGCTCAAGACTCCCGGCGTTTCCTCCTGGGACTTCTTCGATTACCTTCTTGACAATGCCCACGTCGTCGGCACGCCGGGATCCGGGTTCGGACCGGCCGGAGAAGGATATTTCCGTTTAACAGCCTTCGGAACCCATGAGAACACGAAGGCGGCTCTGGAGCGGATTGCGAAGCTGTAATCATATCTGTTAAGAAACGATTATTTATGCTATAGTTTCCCGGGAACCGCAGTGTTTTTGGAAAACAGAATTTTTGCTGATTTCATGTAGAAGGAGGAAAGGCCAATGAGTGACGTGACAAGTGAAGAAAAACTGCCCGAAACGGAAGAAGCTGCCCTTTCCTCCGCCCATCTCACGGCGGATCAGGTAGGAGCTGCCTTCCAGGACGCCCTCGAGAAGGCCCACGAGAACAGTCGGAAGAAGCCGGTCATCATTGGGGCCGGCATGATGCCGCCGGACAAGATCGATAAGGAAGAGCTTCTCCAGTGGGAGGAACGGATCACATCGCCCAACCGGGGAATTATCGCGACCGAGGATTTTACGGACCCCGAGACCATCTACCTCGAGCTCATCCACCGCATCCGCAAGTACCATCCGAATACGGACATCACGATGATCGACCGGGCCTACCAGTTCGCGGCGGGCCAGCACGCCGATCAGAAGAGGAAGAGCGGGGAGCCCTACATTATTCATCCCCTGTGCGTGGCCCTGATCCTTGCGGACCTCGAGATGGACAAGGAGACCATAGCCGCCGGTCTTCTCCACGATACGGTAGAAGACACCGGGGCGACGGTGGAGCAGATTTCCGAGATGTTTTCCCCTGAGGTCGCCCTCCTTGTTGACGGGGTCACGAAGCTGGGCATGCTGTCCTATGATAAGGACAAGGTCGAGGTCCAGGCAGAAAACCTCCGGAAGATGTTTCTCGCGATGTCGAAGGACATCCGGGTCATCATCATAAAGCTCGCCGACCGCCTGCACAATATGCGGACCCTTCAATACATGAAGCCGGAGAAGCAGAAGGAGAAGGCAAAGGAGACCCAGGAAATCTACGCGCCTCTCGCGTCCAGGCTCGGCATTTCGAAGATGAAGGTCGAACTCGACGACCTGGCATTAAAGTACATAGATCCCGATTCCTACTATGCCCTTGTCGAAGCCATCGCCATGCAGAAGATGGAGCGGGACTCCTACGTGGACGACCTCGTGGACGAGGTCAAGAAGCGGATCGGGGAAGCGGGCATCGAGGCCACGATCGAGGGCCGGGCCAAGCACCTCTTCTCTATCTACAAGAAGATGGTGAACCAGCACAAGACCCTGGACCAGATCTATGACCTCTTCGCCATACGGATAATCGTCAAGGACGTGAAGGACTGCTATGCGGCGCTCGGCGTCATCCATGAAATGTATACCCCCATCCCGGGCCGTTTCAAGGATTACATCGCCATGCCCAAGCCCAATATGTACCAGTCCCTGCACACGACCCTGATCGGACCGGACGGGACCCCTTTCGAGATCCAGATCCGGACCTGGGAAATGCACAGGACTGCTGAATACGGTATTGCGGCCCACTGGAAATATAAGGAGTCCGGCTCCGGTGCCACGGTTTCCGGCGAAGAGCAGAAGCTCTCCTGGCTGCGGCAGATTCTCGAGTGGCAGCAGGACATGAGCGACGACCGGGAGTTCATGAACCTCCTCAAGTCCGATCTCAACCTCTTTTCGGATACTGTATTCTGCTTCACCCCCCAGGGGGACGTGAAGAACCTGCCTTCGGGCTCGACGCCCATCGACTTTGCCTATTCGGTCCATTCGGCCGTCGGCAACCGCATGGTGGGGGCCAAGGTCAATGGCAAGCTGGTCCCGATTGACTATGTGATCCAGAACGGGGACCGGGTTGAGATCATCACGTCCCAGAACTCCCGCGGGCCGTCGAGGGACTGGCTCAATGTCGTAAAGTCCACCCAGGCCAAGAACAAGATCCTCCAGTGGTTCCGAAACCAGTCCAAGGAAGAGAACATGGCCCGGGGCCGCGAGCTCCTGGTTGCCTGCGCCAAGGGCAAGAACATCGATGTCGGAATCCTTTCTAATCCCGACTACCAGCAGTCGGCCCTGACCAAATACGGCTATCGGGACTGGGCCTCCCTTCTCGCCGCGGTGGGGCAGAACTCCGTCAAGGACGGGGCCGTCGTCAACCGTATGTATGACGCCTACCTGAAGGAGCATCCGAAGAAGGTCACGGACGAGGATATTCTGGCCGACCATCCCGACGGGGACAAGCGGCCGGCAAATCATGCGAAGAAGGGCAACGGCATTGTCGTAAACGGCATCGACGACGTATCGGTGCGTTTTTCGAAGTGCTGCAACCCCCTGCCCGGGGACGAAATCGTGGGCTTCATCACGAGGGGCCGGGGCATCAGTATCCACCGGACCGACTGCGTCAATATCATCAACCTTCCCGAAATCGAGAAGCAGCGGATCATCGAGGCCGAGTGGCAGCCGGATATCCTGGCGGCGAAGAAGGACGAGGTCTTTTCCACCTCCCTCGCCATCTACGGGCAGAACCGGACCGGTATGCTGGTCGATATTTCCCGCATCTTCACGGAAGCCAATATCGACATCCAGACTGTCACAAGCCGGGTGGCGAAAAACGGGGTCGCGACGATTACCCTCTCCTTCGGGGCGAAAAACAAGGACGAGGTCCGGGCCATCTCGGAAAAGATCATGCAGATTCCCGGCATTATCGACATCAAGCGGACCACGGGTTGATCTTCTTATGACTAATGTAAAGCGCCGTGTCCGCCTCAGACGGACAGTATGATAGGAGGCCCTTTTGACAGCAGATTATGAAGCAGCGTGCTATTTTGTGGGCCCTCTTCCCACGAACTGCTATGTCCTGAAGAAAAAGGACCGGGCGGAATGCGTCATTATAGACCCCGGGCCGGGTGCCGCCGGGATTGTCGATGAAATAATGAAAAATGAGTGGGCCCCTGAGGCCATTCTCGTGACCCACGGGCACAGTGACCACGTGGACGGGCTCGAGGCCCTGCAGGAAGCCCTTCTCGAAAAGACCGGGAAGAAGGTCCCTTCCTATGCGGCCGAGTCGGAAAAAGAAGTCTTTGCCAATCCTTCGGAAAATGTTTCCGAAATGATCACGGGAAAGACCAAGCGTTATTTCATCGAAAACTTCCTGGCCGACGACGAGGAAAAAGAGTTTGCCGGCATGAAGGTGAAAGTCCTCTATACACCGGGCCACACCCGGGGCGGCTGTTCCTACTACTTTCCGGAAGCGGGGGTCGTCTTCTGCGGAGATACGGTATTTGCGGGCTCCGTGGGACGGACGGACTTTCCGGGCGGCTCCATGAGCGCCCTGGTCCGGTCAGCGACGGAGAAAATCCTCTCCCTGCCGGAAGACACGGATATCCTTCCCGGCCACGGGGAGCCGACGACCGTGGGAAGGGAGCAGGAAGAAAACCCATATTTTTGCTATTAGACGATGTCAACGAATAGAGCACTTTCGCTGCGGAGCAATTCGTCTAATAGCAAAAATATTTTGGAAGATGCTTTATGATTCTTATAGATACCGACGACAGCAGTTTTTACTATGATATACAGTCTCTGACCGGGGAATTTTTTCCGGGAGAGGAGATCAAGGAAAAGGAAAAAAGAGAGACGGGAGCTCCTGGTCCCCGCCTCTCTATTTCTGTACATTTTACAGACCGGGTCGTTTCTGTTTCCGCCGACTACTGGAGGGAGACCGGAGAGATTTCGGACCAGGGACTTCCCAAGATGGAGAAGCGGTCCCAGAACGGGACGGCTCTGATCAAAGATATTGACCGGCCCGAGGTAAAGAACCGGCTGAAGCGGGTTCTTTACGACGTCCTTTCGAAGGTGACCGGACAGACCCTGCCCTGGGGGACATTGTCCGGTATCCGGCCCACGAAGCTGGTCCTCTCCCGGGTGGAAGAGGGCATGCCCCCGGAGGAAATCGAAAAGGACCTCTACAATACCTATTATCTATCCCCGGAGAAGACGGACCTGGCCATTGAAATCGCTGAGCGGGAGCATGAGATCCTCTCCTCGGTTCCCTATAAAAATGGCTGGTCCCTCTACATAGGCATTCCCTTCTGCCCCTCCATCTGCCTCTACTGCTCCTTTTCCTCCTACCCGATTGCGAAGTACGAAGAGAAGGTAAGCGCTTACATTAAAGCTCTGGACCATGAGCTGGCCGAGGTCGCTGAAATGACCAAGGGGCATCCCCTGACGAGTGTCTATATCGGAGGCGGGACCCCGACCTCCCTTTCGGCGGACCAGCTTTCGAAAGTCCTAGAGAGCATCCACCGGCACTTCGACTTTTCCACGGTGGCCGAGTTTACGGTGGAGGCCGGACGGCCGGATTCCATCACCCCGGAGAAGCTTCGGGTCATGAAGGAAGCGGACGTGGAGCGGATTTCCATCAATCCCCAGACCATGAACGATAAGACCCTCGAAACAATCGGCCGGTCCCACAGGGCGGCGGATATCGAGCGGGCCTTCGGACAGGCAAGAGAGGCCGGCTTTGTCGATATCAATATGGACGTCATCGTGGGCCTGCCCGGGGAAGGGCGATGTGAGCTCGCTCATACAATTGCCGGCATCACGAAGCTCAGGCCCGACTGTCTGACGGTCCATTCGCTCGCCAGGAAGCGGGCGGCGAGACTCACGGAGGAGTGGGAGAAATATGCGGACACCTCCTTCGAGAATTCCGAAATGTATATGAAGATGTTCGAGCACGCGGCCCGCGCCATGGGCATGGTTCCCTATTATTTATACAGGCAGAAGAACATGGCCGGGAATCTCGAGAATACGGGCTACGCCCTGCCGGAGAGGCCCTGCCTATACAACATCTTGATAATGGAGGAAAAACAACCTATAATTGCGTGTGGCGCCGGCGGCGCGTCGAAATATACTATTGACGGGACGAAGACCGACCGCAGCGAAAACGTCAAGGACCCGGAGGAATATATTAAGCGGGTCGACGAAATGATAGAGAGAAAACGAGAAAAACTGAAGGAGCTCAAATGGCTTTAAAAAAGAAACCTGTAAACGGCATGAAGGACGTCCTCCCGGACGAGGCCCTTGTCCGCGACTATGTGACAGGCATCATCAAGGACACCTACCGCAAATTCGGCTTCACCCCGATTGAGACCCCCCTCATGGAGGACATCGGAAACCTGTCGAACAAGCAGGGCGGCGAGAACGAGAAACTGATATTCAAAGTTTTAAAGCGGGGCGAGAAGCTCCATCTGGATACGGCTCAGACCGAGGCCGACGTCGTCGACTACGGCATGCGCTACGACCTGACCGTTCCCCTTTCCCGTTTCTATGCGAACAATGAAAACGACCTGCCGAAGCCCTTCAAGGCCCTGCAGATCGGACCCGTGTTCCGCGCGGACCGTCCCCAGAGGGGCCGCTACCGCCAGTTCACCCAGTGCGACATCGATATCCTGGGCGAGCCTTCGAATCTGGCGGAAATCGAGCTCATCTCCGCAACGACCGCAGCACTTGGAAATATTGGCTTTAAGGGCTTTGCCGTCCACATCAACGAGCGGCGGATCCTGAAGGAAATGGCGTCCTATGCCGGTTTTGCCGAAGAGGACTTCGACGAGGTTTTCATTATTCTCGACAAGATGGACAAAATCGGCCTCGAGGGCGTGGAAGCTGAACTCAAGGAAGCCGGATATGCGGCAGAGGCTGTCGACAGGTACACGGACCTCTTCAAGAAGCTCGACGGCATCACAAAGGTATCCGAAGGCCTCTCCGTACTGAAGGGGGTTCTCGGGGACTTCTATGACGACGAGGTGGGACAGAGTCTGACGGAAATAGAGACGGCCGTGAGCGCTGTCGCTTCCGCCGATTTTCAGCTGGTATTCGACCCGACTCTCGTCCGGGGCATGTCCTACTACACGGGCACGATTTTCGAAATCCGCATGCCCGAGCTCGGCATCTCCTGCGGGGGCGGCGGCCGCTATGACAATATGGTGGGCCTTTTCGCCGGCCACCCGGTACCTGCCTGCGGCTTCTCGATTGGATTTGAGCGGATCATACTGATTCTCATGGAGCAGGGTTTCAAGGTTCCCGGCTCTACCGGAAAGACGGCCTTCCTGATCGATAAGAAGTGCAGCCCCGAAGTCGTCGCCTCGGCCATGAAGGAAGCGGCGGAAAAGCGGGCAGCAGGAGAAACGGTTCTTGTCACGAGAAGAGCCAAGAACGTCAAGTTCCAGAAGGACACGCTTACAGCTGAAGGCTACAGCGAGTTCAAGGACTTTTACGCGGATTAAATCATATAAACTTTTGATTAGCCACGTTCACTTTTTCAGGATTTCAAATACAGATATTGTGTTTGAAAAGTTAGATTGGAGAAACAGATTATGATGCAGTCACGGACCCATACATGCGGAGAGCTCCGCATCGGGGACGCAGGAAAACAGGTCACCCTGGCCGGCTGGCTCGAGAACTTCCGGGAAGTTTCCGCCACTCTGGGCTTTGTCGTTCTGAGGGACTTCTACGGGACGACCCAGATTGTGGCCGAAACCGAAGAGATGATGGCGACCTTCAAGGACATCACGAAGGAGTCTACGATTCAGGTCACGGGCACGGTCCGGGAGCGGTCTTCGAAGAACCCCAAGCAGGCCACCGGCGACATAGAAGTGGTGCCGACCGAGGTGAAGGTCCTGGGCAAGAACATCCATGCCAGCCTGCCTTTTGAAATCAACCATTCGAAAGAGGCCGACGAGACGGCCCGCCTGCAGTACCGCTATCTCGACCTCCGGAATCCCGAGGTCAAGAAGAATATTATTCTGAGAAGTCAGGTTATCGCCGCTCTGCGGGAGGCCATGATTGCCCACGGCTTCATGGAGATTACGACACCGATACTTACGGCTTCTTCTCCCGAGGGCGCGAGAGACTATCTCGTTCCGGCCAGAAAGCATCCCGGAAAGTTTTATGCCCTGCCCCAGGCGCCCCAGCAGTTCAAGCAGCTTCTGATGACGGCCGGCTTCGACCGCTACTTCCAGATCGCTCCCTGCTTCCGCGATGAGGACGCGAGAGGAGACCGGTCGCCGGGAGAGTTCTACCAGCTCGATATGGAGATGGCCTTCGCCAGTCAGGAAGATGTCTTCTCCATCATGGAGGATGTCCTGCCGCCGATCTTCGCCAAGTACGGAAAGTATGACCGGGCGTCGGGTGCGCCTTTCAAGAGGATTCCCTATCTGGAAGCCATGGAGAAGTACGGGTCGGACAAGCCCGACCTCCGCATTGACCTTACGGTCCAGGATGTGACGGGTGTCCTCAAGGATACGGGGTTCGGCCCCTTCGCATCGATGGATGAAAACGGGGAGGATCGGAAAGTCGTCATCAAGGCCGTTGTCGTATCCGGCTTTGAAGGCTCCCGCAAGTTCATTGACAAGACCCTCGCTGACGTCGAGGTTCAGGCCGGGGATAAGCCCTACTGGTTCCGGGTCGACGAGAACGGTGACATTGTCGGCGGCATTTCGAAATTTGTGACCCCTGTGAAGGACGCAGTCGTTTCTGCATTATCCTTAAAGCCCGGTGATTTCGTAGGCATTTCCGCAGGGAAGCTGCGGGCTGCTCAGAAGACGGCCGGTGTCCTTGTAAAGACCCTCGGTGCCGCCGTGCCCGGCCATATGGACAAGGAGCAGTACGCCTTCTGCTGGATCTGTGACTTCCCCATGTATGAAATCGGGGAGGAATCCGGGGAGCTGGAGTTCTGCCACAACCCCTTCTCCATGCCGAATGGGGGCCTGGAAACGCTTCTTAAAGCGGAACGGGGCGAGATCGATCCTCTGTCCATCACGGCAGATCAGTACGACATCGTCTGCAACGGAATCGAGCTTTCGTCCGGCGCTGTCCGGAACCATGATCCCGAGATCATGGTCAAGGCCTTCGAGCTCGTCCGCCTCGGAGAAGAGGACGTGAAGTCCCGCTTCCCGGCCATGTACAACGCCTTCACCTACGGGGCACCGCCTCACGCAGGCATCGCGCCCGGCGTGGACCGCATGGTCATGCTGCTTTCGGGAGAAGATAGTATCCGCGAGGTCATTCCCTTCCCCATGAACAAGAATGCCCAGGATATCATGATGGGCGCTCCTTCAGAAGTGACTCAGGCCCAGCTCGACGAGCTGCACCTCAAAACCACCGCTGTAGAAGAGTGAGGTAAAGTAATCTATGGATACGGATCAGGAAAGAATCGAAAGAAACCGGAAGAAGATGGCCATCACCCTCTCTCCCGAGTCAATGAAGAATGACTCCAGAGCCAGCCTCATCATCTACGGGCTGAGCTTCGTTGGCATCGTCATCACGTCCTGGGCGGCTTCGGCCATCAGCATTCCCGCCATAATTGCCATGGCGGCTGCCTTCTGTGTCTGCGTCTGGGTGTATGCAGCGAAGGGCGACGAGGAGAATTCCAGGACCATGATGGCTTCGGCCTATCTGCTGGCCTACATTGTGTCTTTTTTCACCATACCGACGGACATCTATCCCTTCGCCATCATCACCTGCTTTGCCCTCATGATCTATCAGGATGTGCTGCTGGTGCGGTGCGGAGTATATGCGACCATTGTCATCCATGCCATCGGCCTGATTCGGGATGCCGTAAACGGCGGCTTCTCCAAGGGCGACACCCTGATGATTGTAGTCACTGTGGCCGGTGCCTATTTCGCCATCACGGTTGTGAAGCGCATCTATCTTTCCACGGATGCAAACCTCTCCCAGATCAATGAGAAGACGGCGGCTGCCCTGGCTGTAGCCGAGAAGGTCACGGACCTTTCGAACCAGATTGCGGACCGCTTCACGGTCATCACGGAGGGCATAGAGGACATCTCCGTCCAGGCCAATGACAACCGGGATGCCCTGAAGGAAATCTCTTCCACTTCCGCCACGAACAGCGAAGAGGCCAAGAACCAGTCCGACATGACCCAGAATATCTATGCGGCGGTCGAGGAGACGAATGCGAACGCCATCCATGTCCAGGAAGACGCCACTAGAGTCTATGACACCGTCAAGTCCGGCGTGGCCCTGTCCCAGACCATGAAGGAGCATTCGGCCCAGGTCACGGAAGAAATCAATGCGACCCGGGAAGCCGTCGGCAAGCTCGTCGACGAGGTCAAGGACGTCGACTCCATCACGGACACCATTCTTTCCATTTCAAGCCAGACGAACCTGCTCGCTCTCAATGCTTCCATTGAGGCGGCCCGGGCAGGCGAGGCCGGCAAGGGCTTTGCCGTTGTCGCAGACGAAATTCGAAAGCTTGCAGAGGAGACCCGCCAGTCCACGGAGCAGATTTCAGACATTGTGTCGAAGCTTACGACCATGGCCCATGACTCTTCCGAGGCCCTGAATTCGGCTGTTGACGGCATCACGACCCAGATCAGCCAGATCGAGGAAGTGAACCAGTCCTTCGAAGCCACGAGCGGAGACGTTTCGGAGCTTAAGTCCATGGTGGACGGCATCCTTGATGCCATAAATGAAATCTCTAAACATACGGGCGTCATTGCGGACTCTGTCGTTTCCGTATCCGAAAACTCCGGCAAGATGAACGAGCTTACGGACAAGGGCGAGGCCGAGGCCGAATCCATCTATGAGATCATCACCCAGTTCAAGGACACGATTGCCGAGCTGAATAAGGACATCGAAGAACTGAAGCAGACGGTTTCGGAGAATTGAAATAGGAATTGATTTGACTGCCGGCCGCCCGATGGGCGGCCGGTTTGCAGTTTTGCAGGAGTGCAGTTGGACTTTTGCGGCTGATCTGGAGATTTTTGTATGGCAGAAATTGTACACCCGCTTGGAAACAAGACTACGGCGGATTCGCAGAATGAGTGGATCCGCAATATTTCCTACGAAGACATCAATGGGGAGGGGCGTCTCTTCGGGGGCCGCCTCATGGAGTGGATTGACGAGGTGGCCGGCGTCTGCGCCATCCGCCACTGCCAGTCCTATGTGACGACGGCCGCCGTGGACAATCTCGTCTTCAAGCACGGGGCGGTCTTAAACGACATCCTCGTCATTGTGGCGAAGGTGACCTATGTGGGGAATACTTCTCTTGAGGTCCGGGTGGATACCTATGTGGAGGACGTGAAAACGGGCCTTAGGTCCCCCATTAACCGGGCCTATGTGACGGAGGTCAGTATAGATGACGAGGGGCATCCCCAGACAGTCCCCTTCGGGCTCATTCTATCGGGTCCCGGCGAGGAGGCCGAGTGGGAGGCCGCTAAAAAAAGAATTGCACTGCGTAAGCAGAGAAGGCTGGAAGGATTCTGACAAAAAAGGGCCGGGGAGCTTTTGCTCCCCGGCCCTGCCGCAATCAGGCGGTTTATCTGGCCATCAGCTTTGTAATCTGTCCCACATACATGGTATGGATGCTGTCGTCCTTGTACCACTTGTCCGGCATGTCGGAGCCGGCAGCCGTGAAGTTTTCCGTAGGAAGGTCGAGGCAATAGAGCTTCTTACAGAGGATGACGAAATTCGCCTCGTCTATGAAGGGAATCTCGTCCTCAATATTGACATGGAGGCGGGCGTTTTTGATCTTGTCCTCATCGCGGCCGGAGACCTGCCCTAAGTATTTCAGAGCGCCCTTATAGGTGTCGTTGAAAAAGGAAATCGAGAAGGAATCCTGGGCGTCGAGAAACTCCTTCGTGTAGCGGGACTGACGGACATAGATCGTGGCCGTATGGCAGCCCCAGAGCTCGCCCATGGCCCCCCAGGCAATCGTCATGGCATTGACTTTCCGGTCATTCATGGCGGTGAGGGCCCCCCACTGCTTACCGTAGAGGGTGAAGGGGTTTATTTCGAGATCATCGACAGTCATTGGCTGGAATACGTGCATTTCAACTACCTCGTTTCATTCATGAATTTTTCTTCAAGAAAACGGCGGGAAAAGGGCGGCCCCTCAGCCCGGTCATTGCAGTAAGAATACCACATATCGGGCGTTTGGAGAATTATATTATTCATGAATAATGAAAAAACAGCTGCGATGGGCTGTCCTTACAAAGACTTGAAAATGTTTCCGCAAAGGCCGATAATGGCTTGCGAAAGAAAAAAGATGGACGCGCAGACGTGAGATAAGCGGCGGCTGCGGAATAGAAAATGCAGACATGGAGGAAGAAGAATGGATATCCGATTTGAGAAAGCAGACAAACTCAAAGAAAAGCCCGACCAGAACAAGCTCGGCTTTGGCAAGTACTTCACGGACTACATGTTCGAGATGGACTGGGACAAAGATCAGGGCTGGCATGACGCCAGAATCACCCCCTATGCCCCCATTGCAATCGAGCCCGGCTGTGTGATTCTCCATTATGCCCAGGAGACATTCGAGGGCCTGAAGGCCTATAGAAGAGAAGACGGGAAGATTCAGCTCTTCCGCCCCGAGATGAATGCCAAGCGGATGCAGAACTCCAATGACCGTCTCTGTATGCCCAAGGTCGACGTCGACGACTTCGTCACCGCCATCAAGGAACTCGTGAAGGTTGAAAAGGACTGGGTGCCTTCGCTGCCGAATACGTCCCTTTATATCCGCCCCTTCATGTTTGCAACGGAAGAGGCTCTCGGCGTACACCAGGCGACGTCCTATAAGTTTCTCATCATCACTTCTCCCGTTGGCACCTACTATGCGGAAGGCCTCGACCCGGTCAAGATCATGATCGAGGACGAGCTGGTCCGGGCCGTCCAGGGCGGCACGGGCTTCACGAAGTGCGGCGGCAACTACGCCGGCTCCATCGCAGGCCAGGTCAAGGCCGAGAAAGAGGGCTATGATCAGGTTCTCTGGCTCGACGGCGCGACAAGGACCTACGTCGAGGAAGTCGGCTCCATGAACATCATGTTCAAGATTGACGGGGAAATCTATACGGCGCCTATCGAAGGCACTGTTCTTCCCGGCGTGACGCGTGACTCCATGATCCACCTCCTTCGCGACTGGGGCTATAAGGTAAATGAGACTCATCTCAAGGCCACGGACCTCATGGCAGCCGGCCATGACGGCAAGCTGGAGGAAGTCTTCGGAACCGGAACAGCCGCTGTCATCACCCCTGTCGGCAAGCTCAAGTTCAAGGACGACGTCGTCACGGTAAACGACATGAAGACCGGCGAACTGACCCAGAAGCTCTACGATACCCTGACGGGAATCCAGTGGGGCAAGCTGCCGGATAAGTACGGATGGACTGAGGTCGTTTGCTGAAATATATTCCATTCTGATGCGAAAAATGCGAAAAACGCGGGACCCGAAAGGGTCCCGCGTTTTCCGTATTTTTCGCATAAAAAGAGCATCCCGGGGAGGATGCCTTTTTAAAAGGGGGGTTATAAAAATATAAAGGGGAAAACGTTAAGAAATACGGTTAGGGGGGATGTATTTCTTAATGCTCCTTTAATATACTCCCGGAACCCAATTCCGACAATGTTTCAATCCCACAAAACTGACAAAAAAACGGAGCCGGTTTTGTGCAAAATTATGGAAACGATTTCAGGCCATGTGGAAAGTACCTGAATTTTTACCAATAGGGTGCAATTTGCCCTTAAATCGGGTATAGTATACGTGGTGCGTACTGTCCTGCACTATTGTTTCAGCGCGGCAGTGCGCAGACAAAAAACGGTGAAATACCCGATGGAGAGACTTTTTCAATGGCAGATTCCGGAATCTTCGGTCAGGGAGAGGATATTGCCTCCCTGCTTTTGATTTTTTCACAGGCAAATCATATCTATCTGAGGGAGTACGAGCCTTCGGGCCGCCCTTCCTCCCCCTTCCCCGGCAGCAGTGACGAAGAGGCTGTTCTGAACAGCCTGGTGACGCCCGAGATGCAGCGCCTTCTTGTGGCTTCCTTTTCGGACGGCGGAATAGAGGACTGCATAGAGGGAGAGACAAATACAGACTATATCCGCATGAAGGGCCTTTCGCTCCGGGATTCCGCCGGGAAGCTGGTCCGGATTTTCTCCGTTACCGGTGTCATTGAAGAAGCCATTACAGAGCTTGACGATGTGCCGGCCTGCCTCCGGCGGACGGACGGGGCATCGTTTGATTCCTCCGTCCTTCTGCTCCGGGACTTCCTTCATGTATATACGGACCAGCACAAGGAGAATATCACTCTTTCGAACCGCCTGAAGGAGACGGAGGAGACGGGAGACCGGCTCGAGGGCCAGCTGAAGCGGAACGAGGTCATGACGGAAATCCTGAAGATGCTGGAATCCGAAGGGGACTTCGTCAAAGTCGCCGACGATATCCTGAAGGTGGCCGGGGCCTACAGCAAGGTCTCAAACGCCTTTCTGCTGCGCCTTTCCCCGGACGGGCTGTCCGCCGACATGATTTCCGAGTGGCATGCTGAAGGGGCACGGCCTCTGATCCGGGATTTCCAGGGACGGGAGGTTTCCGACCTTCCCTTCATGACGGAACGGCCCTATACGGTGTCCTCTGATTCCGTCATGCCGAAGGCCTTCCGGGACTTCTTCGATTCCTATGACATGAAGGCCGGCATTTTTCTTCCGGTCCGCATCAACGGAACTGTGGGCATGTACCTGGGGTTCACGGTGGCCGGAGAGGAGCGGCACTGGGGAGTGGAAGAGCTCCGCTTCTGCGACGACGTCCGCCGGGTCATCTCGACGGTCCTTGTGAAGCGGGTGACGAAGAATTCCCTTGCTTCCTCCTATGCGGCTCTCGATGCCATTCTTGAAAACACGGGCTCCGGTATTTCGGTTTATGATCCCCGGAAGAAGGTCTTTCTCTATTCGAACAGCAAGTTCCAGCAGATGTTTTCCGACGCTGCCGACCGGACGGCTGTCGAGGAAGTGCTGGCCGTGCCCCGGGAATCCGGCTCCGTCATTTCAGAATACTATGCCGAGGACTCGGCCCGTTTCTATACGATTTCCTTTGCGGTCATCCGCTGGGTGGACGGGCGGGAGGTCTCCATGGCTACGTTTTCGGACATCACGGACCTGAAGGCCTACCAGAAGACCATAGAGGACCAGGCCAATACGGACTTCCTGACGGGTCTTTCCAACCGCCTGAAGTTCGAGAATGATGTTGCCGACGAGGTCCGGTCCGCCGTCCGCTCGGGCGACAACGGCACCCTTCTCTATATCGATCTCGACGACTTCCGGGCCATTAATGACGGTCTCGGCCACCACGTGGGCGACGCCCTTCTGAAAGAAGCGGCTGAAGCCTTAAACGTCATCTGCGGCAGCCGGGCCAAGGCCTACCGCCTGGGCGGGGATGAGTTCGCCGTCATCGTTCCGGCCAAGCATCACGACCTGTCTGAGAAAATCATAGAGCTTATAAAACGCCGCTTCGGTCAGCCCTGGAGCCTGGAGTCCTCCGAATACTACTGCACCACGTGCATGGGCGTTGTGGACTTCCCCCGGGACGGGACCCGGTCCGAGCTTCTCATGCAGCGGGCCGACCTTTCCCTCCGAATCGCGAAGGGGAAGGGTAAGGGCATCATAGAATATTATGCAGCTTCCCAGCCAGAGAGCCTGACGAAGCGGCTCGACATAGAGCGGGCCATGCGGGGGGCTGTGGACAGGGGCTGCTCGGAATTTCTCGTCTACTACCAGCCTCTCATCGACGTCACGAAGCCGGACCGGCCATGCTGCGGTGCAGAGGCCCTCGTGCGCTGGAAGTCTTCTGAGCTGGGCTTTGTCTATCCGGGCGAGTTCATACCCGTGGCGGAGTCCCTCGGCCTCATTGTCCCCATAGGGGAGCATGTACTCATAGAAGCCTGCAAGCGGTGCAAGTACTGGAATGACTTCGGCCATCCGGAGTACAAGATCCACGTC
Organism: Lachnospiraceae bacterium; assembly: GCA_036343235.1. GTDB lineage: Bacteria > Bacillota > Clostridia > Lachnospirales > Lachnospiraceae > RUG306. Next base: position 11,601 of record JAZASQ010000014.1, on the reverse strand, counting down.
AACCTCTCCATCGTGCAGCTCCTGCAGAGGGACATCGTGGCGACTATCAAAAACGCCATAGACTACACGGGCATCCTGCCGGCTAATCTGACTCTGGAAGTTACGGAGTCCCTGGCGGCCAAGGATATGGAGAAAATGGTGGCCGTACTGAGGGAAATCAAGGCCCTGGGCGTCCGCCTGGCCCTCGACGACTTCGGAACCGGCTATTCGTCCCTGTCCCGCCTGCGCGATATGCCCATGGACGTAATCAAGATCGACAAGTCCTTCGTGGATAATGTAGGGCAGGACGTCTTTTCGAATGCCTTCGTCAAGACGGTCGCCGACCTGGCCGATTCCATAGATATGGATGTCGTCGTCGAAGGGGTCGAAGCCGAGAAGCAGGAGGAGGCCCTCGAGACCATGAACGTGGGTATCATCCAGGGCTACCTCTTCGATAAGCCGCTCACTCAGGAGGATTTTGAGGCGAAGTATGTAGATTGAGGCTCCGCTGCAAGGGTGGGGCAGCATACTGAGTCCCTGTTTTACATTATTCATGGAAAAGAAAAAACGGACAGCATGGAATATCATACGGGTCATCGTGTGCGGCGCAGTACTCATGTTCTGCGTCTATTCCCTGTTCGTAAAAGTCGGCCGGGAAAATCAGCACATCACGACCTACGACGTGGATTCCGGCTGGAAGGTGACTATAAAAGATACCCTGTATTCCAATGTCACCTTAAGCCGCTTCGATAAGCCCCAGCACTACGAGCGGGGCGATATCGTTACTATGGAGCGGCGTCTGCCCGCCCAGTTTCCCCTTCATGCCGGCATTCGCATACGGGTCCATCAGGCCGAGGTCCGGGTCTACGTGGACGGCCTTGAGATTTATGATTACGGAAGAGAACGCTTTCAGTGCGGGAAGTACCTGGGCAGCGGCTACCACTTCGTCCAGCTGCCGGACGGCTGCGGGGGGCAGAAGCTGCGCATCGTTCTGATTTCATCCGAGAAGCGGTCTTCCCGGGCCCTTCCGGACGTCGTGGCCACGAGTGTTTCCGACATGTATCGGAGCTTCGTCGCAGACAATATTTTCAGCATCTATTTCAACCTTTTCATCCTGCTTCTGGGCGTGGTCCTGCTGATCATCTCCCTGGCCTTCGTCTCCATGAACGGGTCCTATCTGGTGCTGACGGCCACGGGTCTCTTTTCCATCGTCATCAGCGTCTGGTCCCTCTGCTATGAGAAGATTTTCGAGCTCTTCGGCATGTCCCCGGCCGCGATTTCCCAGCTGGAATACATCTTTCTCTATATTCTGCCCTTCCCCTTCCTCTTTCTCATGCTGGAGGTCCGGAAGGATATTCCGATTGACCGGAAGAGGCTGCTGCACATTTCGACCCTGGCCTGTGCCTGCTTCCTTTTCATTGCCCTCTATTTCCACTTCACGGACTATATGCACCTGCCGAAGATGATCAATACTTATCACGGCATCGCGGTAATTGTCTATATCACGGCCATGGTCATCATTCACAAGCCTTTCAGGAAGCAGACTCTTGCTGAGAAGATTTTCACCGTCAGCCTCTACTGCCTGCTGGTCACCGGCATTGCGGAGGTCATCCGTTTCAGCCTTCAGAACCGCTTCAGTTCCGTGGAGGGCCTGCAGGTCACCTATTTCCCGCTCGGAGTTCTGATCTTTGTGGCAGGGACGATTTTCAGCTATCTGGTGAACCTCTTCCGGCGGGTGGTGGATGCCCAGGAAATTGCCACCCTCGAGGAAATGACTTACGTGGATTCGATGACCGGAATCTACAACCGCATGAAGGCCAACGAGCGTTTTGCAGCTGTGGACCAGGACAAGGAGGCTGTCTACGCGATCGCCTTTTTTGACCTGAACGGGCTCAAGAAGACGAACGACACCTACGGGCATGAGGAAGGCGACCGCCTGATCAAGGCTATGGCCAGCGTCTTGAAACAGGCCTTTTTCGGAGTCGGGGATGTTTTCCGTATGGGTGGAGACGAGTTCGTCGTTCTGCTGACCGGGGATAAGACCGGAGCCATGGAAACCGGAATTAAGACTGTGGTTTCCATGGAGGAGGAAGTCTCGAAGGATACGAAGATTCCTGTGGACGCCTCTTACGGAGTCGCTGATTCCACAGAGGCCGGGGACGGGGGAATCGAAGCTGTGGCCCGGCTGGCCGACAGCCGCATGTATGAAATGAAGAAGAGGTCCGGGAAGGGCAGGGATTTTTGAGATGAAGACGGAAAAACCGCATATTGATCAAAAACTCATACTGCGCTCCATGGCCCTTCTGATCGGGGGCCTTGTTGTTCTGGCCAGCCTCTTTTATATGGTCCACACCCAGAGGGAGACGGATTCCAGAATTTTTTCCGGTCCGTTCACAGTCTATGACGGGGATGAGCGGGCGGACAGCGTCGGTTTGGATGAGTACAGCATCGACCACACGGTGAAACGGGGAGAGGTCTTCGTCGTCCAGGGCACTCTGCCGGACAATCTTCCGGAAGCGGCCACCCTCAGTGTGCTTACCTACCTATCAACCGTGGACGTATCCGTGAACGGCAGAGCCTGCTACACTTACGGCCATGACCTTTACAAGGCCGGAGATATCGTCGGTTCCGGCTACCACTATGTGAACCTGCCGGACAATTCGGCCGGAAAGCCCTTTGTCGTGGAAATCACGGCGGGAGAGCGGAATGCCTTCACGTCCATTCCGGTCTTTCATCTGACCAGCGCGGACCGGCAGTTTCCGGACTTCGCCGGGAAGAATTTCTTCAACCTCCTGATCGGCATCTTCATGATTGTGCTGGGCATGATCTCAGCCGGCATCAGTTTGGGCCTGGTCTTCAAGCGCCGCCGCTACCGCCGCCTCATCTATATCGGCATGTTCGTCCTCCTGCTTGGCATCTGGATCCTCTGCAATACGAAGACCATGCAGATTTTCTCGACCAATCTGAGGTTCAATACCATCCTGGAGTACGCCTCTCTCTATATGGCGGTCATCCCGATCTTCTGCCTGATCCGCTTCATGAGAAACGACGCGGAACCCTGGAAGAAGTACCTGATGGACGCCATTGTGGTCTTTACGAACGTTTTTGCTGTTTGCACCATTGTCGGGCAGGCATCCGGGATCTACCATATCAGCAACTGGCTCCTGGGCTTCCACTTCGAGTGCGGGGCGGCCCTGATTGTGTATATTTTCACGGCCCTGAAGCCGGTCCGGGAGATGACGGCCTCCGAACGCCTCATGAACATCGCGATTCTCATCATGTGCGTCTTTGCCGGGGCGGACCTCGTCCGCTTCAACGTGCAGAAGTACATCATGGCGAACGAAGCGAGCCTGGACATGTCCTTCCTGCCCCTGGCTTCCCTGGTGTTCACGGTCCTTCTCTTCATGTCGAACCTCTATTATTTCTATGAAATCTTCACCCGGCAGGCGCGGGCGGATTCCCTGGAGAAGGCGGCCTACGAGGACCCTGTGACGGGGCTTTATAACCGGGCCTATTCCGAGAAGCGCTTCAAGGAGCTTTCGAAGAAGAAGACCCCCTTCCTCCTCATCAATATGGACTTAAACGGCCTCAAGAAGACCAATGACACCTACGGGCACGAGGTCGGGGACCGGCTGATTTTCCGCTTCGCGACGGCCCTGTCCGAGGGCTTTTCCGACATAGGAGAGACCTACCGCATGGGCGGGGACGAGTTCATGGTTCTGGTGGCCGAGCCGGATATGAAGAAAGTCCGGGAGGCCTTCCAGAAACTCTTTGAGCGGACGGAGGCCTATTCCTACGGACTTCCGACGAAGCTGTCCTTCGCCTACGGAATGGCGGCCTCCGGCCAGTTCGAGGACGTCCCCGAAGAGCATGAGGGGAAGCGGGCCGAGCTTGTCTACCAGCTGGCAGATCAGAAGATGTACGCGATGAAGCAGGCGCAGAAGAAAGAATCAATATAGAAAGAGAAGAGAATTAAATGAACAAGAAAGAAATCAGTGAACTGAAGCGGCGCTTCACGAAGGAGGGCTGCACCATCTCCGATATGGCCGGTTGCTACGTCGACGCCACGAAGAATAAGGTCTGCACGTTCACAAAGAAGTTTCTCTCCCTCGAGGACGAGGAATTCTTCAAGTACTTGGAAATCGTGAAAAAGGCCATGTCCGGCACGGTCGGAAACAATCTTTTGACATTAAGCTTCCTCACGGAGGCTGAGACCAAAGAAGACGGCATCCACAAGGTACTTTTAGCTTTGCGGGACAGCGCCCTTTCCGATGAGGGACTCCTGAACGCTTTATATGACCGCATCATCGAGACCTTCGACTATACGGGAAATTATCTCATTACATTGTTCTATGACGCATACGACGTCCCGGTCCGGACCAATGACAATATGCTTCTCGACGAATCGACGGACGTCTATAAATACATCGTCTGCTGCATCTGCCCGGTCAATCTTTCGAAGCCTGCCCTTGGCTACCGGGAGGAGGAGAACGCCATCGGACCGCGGCTCCGGGACTGGGTTGTAGGACCAGTCGACACGGCTTTCACCTTCCCGGCCTTCAACGACAGGGCCACGGATCTGCATTCGGTCCTTGTCTACACGAAGGACGCCAAGGAGCCCCACCGGGAGTTCTGGGAAAACGGCCTCGAGTGCCCGGGCAAGTACACGTCGACCCAGAAGCGGCGGGCCTTTTCCAATATCATTGAAAATAATGTGGGTTCGGCAAATGACAATCTCGACACCATCATCACGGACGTGCAGGAAAATATCTTCTCCGCCGTTGAAGCCGTGCCGGAAGAGGACAAGGACGACGAGGACAAGGCGAAGATTTTCCAGAAGGAAGAACTGACGGACATTCTGAAGGACAGCGGCATTCCGGAGGGAAAATCCGAAGACATCGTCCGGGACTACGAGGACTTCTTCAAAGAGGAGAAGCCTCTGGCCAAGGAGCTTATCGATTCGAGAGTCCTCAAAAATTCCGAGGCCATCGAAGAAAAGAAGAATCTTAAAAAGCAGGTGGAGGACTTAAAGTCCCAGCTTGTCGACGCCGGCCTCAAGGACGAGTCCGGAAACGACGTGGACCTCATGATCAAGGTCCGGCCGGACAAGGTAAGTGAAATCGACACGACCTTCGTCAACGGGGTCCGGTGCCTGGTCATCCCCGTCGAGGACGTTCATACGGCGGCAATCAACGGGGAGATCCAGGATCTGTAATTCGTAGTGCCTGCAGGCGGAACACGTGTCCGCCCTGCAAGTACAGCTATTGCGTGTTGTTTTTTGCGCTGTAATGCGCTAAACTGCTAAGGAATCAGAGCGGTAACGGACTGCTCTGGTGAAAAATATTATTCATAAAAGAAAGAAGAAATTGCTGCTATGTCGAGAGAACGCGTAGACATCCGGGAACTTTTCAAAAACACCGATGCGTATGCCGGGAAGCACATCACCGTGGCCGGCTGGGTCCGGACGAACCGGGACTCCAAGAATTTCGGCTTCATCGTATTGAACGACGGGACGTTTTTCACGCCCCTGCAGGTCGTATATCATGACAATCTTTCGAATTTCGCAGAGGCGGCCCACCTCAATGTCGGAACGGCCATCTACGCCAGCGGCATTCTGACTCTGACGCCCGACGCCAAGCAGCCCTTCGAGCTGCAGGCCGACGAGATTACGGTGGAAGGGCCTTCGGATCCCGACTATCCCCTGCAGCCCAAGCGGCATACGATGGAGTATCTCCGGACCATTACCCATCTGAGACCGAGGACGAATACATTTGAGGCGGTCTTCAGGGTGCGGTCGCTCGCTGCCTATGCCATTCACAAATTCTTCCAGGAGCGGGATTTCGTCTACGTCCATACGCCCCTGATCACGGGTTCCGACGCAGAGGGCGCCGGTGAGATGTTCCGGGTCACGACCATCGACCCGGCAAATCCCCCGAAGAATCCGGACGGGAGCATTGATTATTCCCAGGACTTCTTCGGCCGGTCCACGAACCTGACGGTTTCCGGCCAGCTCAACGGCGAGACCTTCGCCATGGCCTTCAATAAGATTTACACCTTCGGTCCTACCTTCCGGGCAGAGAATTCCAACACGGCCCGGCATGCGGCAGAGTTCTGGATGATCGAGCCGGAGATTGCCTTTGCCGACCTTGAGGACGACATGGAGCTGGCCGAGGCCATGCTGAAATACATCATCAATTACGTCCTTGAGAACGCGTCCGAGGAGATGGCCTTCTTCAACCAGTTCGTGGACAAGGGCCTGATCGAGCGCCTGCAGCACGTGGCCTCTTCTGACTTCGGCCGCATCACCTATACGGATGCCGTCAAGGAACTTGAGAAGCACAACGACAAGTTCGACTACAAGGTTTCCTGGGGCGTGGACCTGCAGACAGAGCACGAGCGCTACCTCACGGAGCAGATTTTTAAGCGCCCTGTCTTCGTTACGGACTACCCCAAGGAAATCAAGGCCTTCTATATGAAGCTGAACCCGGACGGCAAGACCGTGGCAGCCGTTGACTGCCTCGTTCCCGGTATCGGCGAGATCATAGGCGGCTCCCAGCGTGAGGACCACCTCGACCTCCTCGAGGCCCGCATGAAGGAACTCGGCATGCATATGGACGACTACAAGTTCTACCTGGACCTCCGCCGCTGGGGCTCCACGGCCCATGCCGGATACGGCCTCGGCTTCGAGCGCCTCGTCATGTATCTGACCGGCATCGCAAATATCCGCGACGTCCTTCCCTTCCCGAGAACGGTCGGGACCTGCGACATCTGATATTCAAAAAGGGAGACGGCGGGAGCATCTGCGGGAGTTTCAGAAATTCCGCAGGCAGCCTGCAGAGAGGGAGAACCTATTGACAGGGGGAATACGAGTATGAGCAAAGATATGCATACGCCGGCCATGGACAAGCTCTGCGACGCCTTCCTTTCCATGCAGTCCCGGGAGGAGATGTACAGTTTCCTAGAGGACCTGTGTACGGTGAAGGAGATTGCCGCCATGGCCCAGCGCTTCGAAGTCGCGACGCTTCTGCAGGACGGGGAGACCTACCAGAAGATTGCGGCGGAGACGGGCGCTTCGACCGCGACCATCAGCCGGGTCAACCGGGCCTTCAACTACGGGGACGACGGATACAGCATCGCCCTGAAGCGGACCACGGAAAAAAAGTAGTTTTTGGAAAAATATAAGGCCGGTCTTTCGCACCTGCTTCACGGTGGAAAGGCCGGTTTTTTGTGCCTGAATTTTTTTTACGGGAGATTTTTCATGGGAAATACGGATTGGGAAAGCCTTTTGAATGACCGCCAATACGAGGCCGTGTCCACGACGGAGGGGCCCGTGCTGGTCCTGGCCGGGGCGGGGTCAGGAAAGACAAGGGCCCTTACCTACCGGGTGGCCTATCTCATAGAAGAACTGGGCGTGGCCCCCTGGCGCATCATGGCGATAACTTTCACGAACAAGGCGGCCGGAGAGATGCGGGACCGGATCAACGCCCTCGTCGAAGGGGACGCCGATGACATCTGGGTCGCGACCTTCCACTCCTCCTGCGTGCGGATCCTCCGGCGCTACGGGGACCGGGTCGGCTACGAGCGGGGCTTTTCCATCTATGACGCCGATGACCAGAAGACCGTCATGAAGGCCATCATCAAGCAGATGAATATCGACACGAAGAAGTACAAGGAGCGGACCTTCCTGAACGCCATATCCCATGCCAAGGACGAGCTCATCGGGCCGGACAGGTATGCATCCGAGGCCGGCCACGACCCCTTCCGCGAGCTTACGGCAAAGGTGTATAAGGCCTATCAGGAGCGGCTGCTTTCGAATAATGCCCTGGACTTCGACGACCTTATATTAAAGACCGTCGAGCTTCTGAAGACGGACGCCGAAGCGAGAGAGTACTACCAGAACAAGCTTCAGTACATCATGGTAGACGAGTACCAGGACACGAATACGGCCCAGTTCGAGCTGGTCCGCCTCCTGTCCGGCGGGACGGAAAATCTCTGCGTCGTTGGCGACGATGACCAGTCCATCTATAAGTTCCGCGGGGCCAATATCCAGAACATTTTAAACTTCGAGCACTATTTTCCGAATGCGGCCGTCATCCGCCTGGAGCAAAATTATCGTTCCACGAAAACGATTCTGGACGCGGCAAACGATGTCATCCGCCACAATGCCGGCCGGAAGTCAAAGACCCTCTGGACCGAGAACGGGACGGGGGACAAGATTACATTCAAGCTCTTCGACTCCTCCTATGAGGAAGCCGAATATATTGCAGACGACATAGAGCGGAAGGCCCGGAAGAAGGAGTACGGCTTTTCCCAGGACGCCGTCCTCTACCGGACGAACGCCCAGTCCCGGGTCCTCGAGGAAAAGTTCATACAGGAAAATATTCCGTATAAGATCGTGGGCGGGGTCAACTTCTATTCCCGGAAGGAGATAAAAGACATCCTGGCCTACATGAAGGTCATAGATAACGGGGCCGACGACCTTTCCGTCGAGCGGATCATAAATGTCCCCAAGCGGGGCATAGGGGCGGCGTCGGTGGCCAAGGCCGCGGCCTGGGCGGAGGCGAACGGAGTGAGCCTGTATGAGGGCCTCATGGCTGCCTCCATCAATCCGGCCATGAAGTCAGCGGCGGGAAAAATACGGACATTTACGGAACTCATTGAGGACTTAAAGCACGAGGCAATTTCCGCCCCGGTCCCCCTGCTCATTGAGAAGATCCTCGAGGTCACGGGCTATTTCGACGCCCTGAAGGCCGAGAACACGGACGAGGCCCAGACCCGTCTCGAGAACCTGGATGAACTCTATAATAAGGCCGTGACATACCAGAACGAGGCCGAGGAGCCGACCCTTTCCGGCTTCCTGGAGGAAGTGGCCCTGATTGCGGACATCGACAACCTCCCCGAAGGCGACGAGTATGTCCTTCTCATGACCCTGCACGGGGCCAAGGGCCTGGAGTTTGAGAACGTCTACATGGCCGGCATGGAGGACGGTCTCTTCCCTTCCTTCATGTCCATCACGGCCCAGAACGCGGACGAAGAAATCGAGGAGGAGCGCCGCCTCTGCTACGTGGGCATCACGCGGGCCAAGGAGCACCTCACGATGACGGCGGCCAAGAAGCGCATGGTCCGGGGGGAGATCCAGTACGCGAAGATTTCCCGCTTCGTGAAGGAAATAAACGAGGACCTTCTCGACGGCTCGACGTGGGAGGAGAGGCCCCGAGCCCTGGGCGAGGGGCGGGGCGACGAAGGAGCCTTTCACCCCCGGGGCGCAGGGATGAAAAATACAGACCTTTCCTTCAATCCCTATACGAAGCCCGTGGCCCCGAAGAACTTCGGGACGAAGATCGAGAAGACGCCGCTCTCCTACGGGGTCGGGGACCGGGTCTCTCACAGGAAGTTCGGGGAAGGAACTGTCACCGCCATAAACGACGGGGGCCGGGACTACGAGGTCACCGTGGAGTTCGACGGGGGCGAGACGAAGAAGATGTTCGCCTCCTTTGCCAAGCTCGAGAAGGTGTGAGCAGGCGGCAGGGAAGAATAGCGTGTTACATTATTCATAAAGTGTAAAAAGAGGGAAAATTGCCTGTTTGCTTTTCATTCCCATATGGTATAATGTGTTCAACTTGTGAAAAACCGTATCCTTATACAGAAAGGGTGGGCATACCATGGATGACAAGAAAGAACTGACTGTCGGCAAGATTGTCAAGACGACCCTGGTCGTGATCGGTGTTCTCGCCGCCATCTGCGCGGTTGCATACGCGATTTACCGTTATTTCACGCCTGACTATGATGACGACTTCGACGATGATTTCGACGACGCATTTGACGACGACGATGACCTTTTCGACGAAGAGGACGACAGCAAGGATTGATTGAATGAAAAAAGGCGAGATAGTAGAAGCTGTCTGCCGGGAAATGCACTATCCGAACCGGGGGATCTGTGAGATCGCAGATGCCCCGGTTTCTTTGTTCCCTGAGGCGCTTCATGAGAATAATGTAGAACAGAAAGAGCGGGCAGAGTTTTTGCCTTCCGATACAGGGGTACGCATTCCAGCCTCGGAGTCCGCGGCAGATTTTTCTGTTTCCTCTGATACTGCTATTGAGGACGAGCCTGTTGAGATTGCCGTAAAGAATGCTATCCCCGGCCAGCGGCTTTCCGTGAGGGCCCTGCGGAAAAAGGGCGGCATCTGGCACGGTCAGGCCCTGTCCGTTGTCGAGAAGTCCTCGCTTGAGGACCGGCCGGCGGGAGAGGTCTGCCCCCACTATAGCGAGTGCGGGGGCTGCCTCTTCCAGACTCTTTCCTACAAGAATACCCTGGTAGTGAAGAATGACGAAGTCCGTCGCCTCTTCGAGCCCGTCTTCACCAACGGCTTTGCCTCGGAGACATTCCAGAATCTCTATGAGGGCATGGTTCCCTCTCCCGATGTAAGCGCTTACCGGAACAAGATGGAGTTTTCCTTCGGGGACCACGAGAAGGGCGGCCCCATGACCCTGGGCATGCACAAGCGGAACTCCTTCTACGACATCGTGACGACGGACCATTGCAACATCATTTCAGCAGACATGCGGGCCATTCTCTCCGAGACCCTGCATTTCTTTTCAGAGCGGAATGTCCCCTATTATCATAAAAACGAAGAGAAGGGATTCCTCCGCCACCTCCTTCTCCGGGAGGGGAAGAACACCGGGGAGCTTTTGATTGACCTTGTCACGACGAGCCAGGCGCCGCATAGCGGGGCAGCGTCTGAATCCGCAGCAGGAGAAGAGAATGCGGCAGAGAAGAATAAGGCTGCCCTTGCCGGAACCGGCAATCCGGCTGAAATTGAGGCCCTTCTGAAAGCCTGGAAGGAAGCTATTCTTGCCCTTCCCCTGTCTGCAAAAGTAGCCGGGATTCTGCACACGACAAATGATGCCATATCTGACGCCGTAATCGACCAGGGGACGGAAGTCCTCTACGGAGAGGCTTCTTTCACGGATACGATTCTCGGCATCAACTTCGCCATCTCGCCTTTTTCCTTCTTCCAGACGAATACGAGAGGGGCTGAGAAGCTATACAGCGTTGTCCGGAACATGGTGACGGACTCCATCGACAATCAGGCCCGTCTCATCTACGACCTCTACTGCGGGACCGGAACCATATCACAACTCATGGCGGCTGTTTCCGACCGGGTTGTGGGCGTGGAAATCGTCCCTGAGGCTGTGGAGAAGGCCAAAGAGAACGCGGCCTTAAACGGCCTTGCTAATTGCGAGTTCATCTGCGACGACGTCTTCCACGCCCTTGACTCCATGCCCGAAAAGCCGGACGTCATGATTCTCGACCCGCCCAGGGACGGGGTGGCGAAGAAGGCCCTGGAGAAAATCCTCTCCTACGGGGTCGACTCCATCGTCTATGTTTCCTGCAAGCCTTCTTCCCTGGCCCGGGACATTCCCGCTTTCCACGAGGCCGGCTACCGGGCAAAGAAGATGGTGGCCGTGGACATGTTCCCCTTCACCGCCCAGGTTGAGACGGTATGTTTATTGTCCAAACTTTCTGAAGCCAAGAATCACATCAGTGTGAAGGTCGATATGGATGAAATGGATCTGACGGCGGCGGAGAGTAAGGCGACATACCAGGAAATCCAGGAATGG
>JAZASQ010000013.1:0-28350 GCA_036343235.1 Lachnospiraceae bacterium | reverse complement strand
CTTCTATTATATATGGAAAACCTGTTTCCCACAAGCGGAGAGAAATGTTATAATCGACCTGTTGGTGCCGCGGGGAATGCCGGTATGAAAAATAAAATTTCTGCCTGTTGCTTTTGCGGGCCTATACAACGCATGAAGGGAGATTTTCAATGGAAAAGAAACTGGAGGACTACGTCCGGACCATACCGGACTTTCCCGAGCCCGGCATTATGTTCCGGGATATTACAACTGTACTGAAGGACCCGGACGGGCTGAAGCTGGCCATCGACTCCATGATGGAGCTTCTCGACGGGCTTGACTATGACGTGATTGCCGGAGCCGAGTCCCGGGGCTTCATCTTCGGAGCTGCAATAGCGTATCTCGCCCACAAGCCTTTCATCCTGATTCGGAAGAAAGGCAAGCTTCCTGCCGAGACCGTGGAGGAGACCTACGACCTCGAGTACGGGACAGCTACGATTGAAATGCACAAGGATGCCGTCGAGCCCGGCCAGAAAGTCGTTCTTGTAGATGATCTGATTGCCACGGGCGGCACCATTGAAGCGGCAGCCCACCTGACCGAGAAGCTCGGGGGCAAGGTTGTGAAGATGATCTTCCTCATGGAACTTGAAGGACTGAAAGGACGGGAGCGCCTGAAGGACTACGATGTGGCTTCGGTCATTAAATATCCCGGAAAATAAAAAAATCTCCGGCGCGAAAGCGCCGGAGATTTTTTTACGCGATGCGTGAAATTCAGAACTTGCCTTCCTTAGCTGCCTGCTCTACAGCAACGGCAACGGAAACGGTGGCGCCGACCATGGGGTTGTTGCCCATGCCGATGAGGCCCATCATTTCAACGTGAGCAGGAACGGAAGAGGAACCTGCGAACTGGGCGTCGGAATGCATACGGCCCATGGTATCGGTCATACCGTAGGAAGCGGGGCCGGCAGCCATATTGTCCGGGTGAAGAGTACGGCCTGTGCCGCCGCCGGATGCAACCGAGAAGTAAGGCTTGCCAGCGGCAACGCGCTCCTTCTTATATGTACCTGCAACGGGGTGCTGGAAACGGGTAGGATTCGTGGAGTTGCCGGTGATGGAAACGTCGACGTTTTCCTTCCACATGATGGCAACGCCTTCTGTGACGTCGTTTGCACCGTAGCAGTTGACTTTGGAGCGGGGACCGTCGGAGTAAGCGATGCGCTCAATCTCATTGACCTCGCCCTTCTTGTAATCCATCTGGGTTTCAACGAAGGTGAAGCCGTTGACACGGGAGATGATCTTTGCAGCGTCCTTGCCGAGACCGTTCAGAATGACACGGAGGGGCTTCTGACGTACCTTGTTTGCATTGTTTGCAATACCGATGGCGCCTTCAGCGGCTGCGAAGGACTCATGGCCTGCCAGGAAGCAGAAGCACTCGGTGTCTTCGGTCAGGAGCATTTTGCCGAGGTTGCCGTGGCCGAGACCTACCTTCCGGTGGTCAGCAACGGAGCCGGGGATGCAGAAAGCCTGAAGGCCTTCGCCGATGGCAGCGGCTGCGTCAGCAGCGGTGCGGCAGTTCTTCTTGATGGCAATGGCAGCGCCTACTGTATATGCCCACTTCGCATTCTCGAAGCAGATGGGCTGGATGCCCTCTGTGATTGCATAGGGATCGAAACCTGCAGCCTTGCAGATGTCGCGGCATTCCTCGATGGAGTTGATGCCATAGGACTTGAGGACAGGTGTGATCTGGTCGATTCGTCTTTCGTAGGATTCAAAAAGTGACATTGTTTCAAACCTCCTTGTCCGTTCTGGGGTCAATGACCTTGACTGCGTCAGCAACACGGCCGTACTGCCCGGATGCCTTCTTGAAGGCCTCGTTTGCGTCGTCGCCTGCCTTGATGAAGTCCATCATCTTGCCGAAGTTCACATACTTGTAGCCGATGATTTCGTCGTTCTTGTCAAGGGCGATGCCGGTGACATAGCCTTCGGTCATCTCGAGGTAACGGGGACCCTTGGCCAGAGTGCCGTACATGGTGCCGACCATGGAGCGGTCGCCCTTGCCCAGGTCTTCAAGGCCTGCGCCGATGGCAAGACCGTCATCGGAGAAGGCTGACTGGCTGCGGCCGTATGCGATCTGAAGGAAGAGCTCACGCATGGCGGTATTGATGGCATCGCAGACAAGGTCTGTATTCAGGGCTTCAAGAACCGTAAGGCCGGGAAGAATCTCTGCAGCCATGGCTGCGGAATGGGTCATGCCGGAGCAACCGATGGTCTCAACGAGGGCTTCCTGAATGACGCCGTCCTTGATGTTCAGAGACAGCTTGCAGGCACCCTGCTGGGGAGCGCACCAGCCTACGCCATGGGTGTAGCCCTTTATGTCCTTGACTTCCTTTGCCTGAATCCACTGGCCCTCTTCAGGAATGGGCGCTGCACCGTGATGCACACCCTGGTGAACAGGACACTGGGATTCGATTTTCTGTGTGTAGATCATGTCTTACCTCCAGTATTCTTTTGACTATGCAAACGCTGTCGCCGCAAGGCTTTCCGGAGTATCGGAAGGACCGGGCGGTCAGCAGCCCGCAACGACTTTTATATTAGCATAGATAGGGAGAAAAATCATTATTTTTATAGGGAGAAATGGGCTCTTCCGGCAGGGATTTTCCTGCTCCGTGCTTTTGATATGACTCATGAAAAACGTCTGACTTTTTCCTCATTCCCCGCTTAGGCGTACGAGGTCGAATTCCCGGCCGGAGAGTATACTGGCTTTCACGGAGCCGCAGGCAGGGCACTTATAGGAATTTTCTCTCGAGGGGGCGTATTCGTTTCCGCAGTCCTGACATCTGGCCTTGACGGGGCAAAAGTCAATGATGAGCTTTGAACCTTCGAGGACGGTCCCTTCCGTGGCGGCAGGATAGTAGTGCTCTAAGTATTCCGGTACGAGACCGGTCATTTCACCGACGGCGATTTCCATGGAGCCGACGCGCTTTATATTATTCTCATGCGCCGCCGAGATGGCCGTATTGACCATGCGGGATATGTAGGAGAGTTCGTGCATTTTCTTCTTCCTTACAAAAAATGTATGCCGTTTCACCAAAAATCCGGTAACTTTGAGCGAAATTGCAAAAAATCCGGTGTTTTTTGCAACCTCCAGAATTCCTATAAAATGCCTTATTTCAGGCAGGTATCTGCAAAACACATGCCAATTATAGCATTGAATTATTGCAAATAAAGATTTAAAATACAAAAGTTTGGTATACATTTTGCCGAATGTGCAGGAACCATTTCAGAAGCGGTCTTCTTCGGCCGCGGAAAAACTACAGTTGAAAGGAGTTTTGGGAAATGCCTGTCATACCATTTCTCATCATCTTTCCGCTTGTGATGGCCGGACTCATGTTCTGCGTCCGTGTCAACAAGGTGCGGAATGCTATCGCCTACGTCGGCGCAGTCGTCATCATGATTGCGGTCGGCGTACTCATTGCCTGCTGGGCCGGGGGAGGCTGCCAGCCGATTGAACTCTACGTCCACACGGAGATTGCGGACAAAGTCATTCTCATTGCCGAGCTTCTGCTCATGGTCCAAGTGACTTTCCTGAGCTTTAAGTATCATAAGTACTGGGTCTCCATCCTGTCCATCGTTCCGACCCTGGCCATTGCCTGGCTGGAGCTTTTCGGACCTGAGATGCAGGATATCAGCCACATTTATATCGACCACCTGTCGATTCTCATGTGCATCATCATCGGCGTCATCGGCTCCCTGATTGTTGTTTATGCTGTCGGTTATATGCACGGCTACCAGCATTATCATACGAATATCGGAGACCGGAGATATTACTTCTTCATGGTCCTTTTCGCCTTCCTGGGCGCCATGTTCGGCTTTGTCCTTTCTGACAGTCTCCTGTGGATTGACCTCTTCTGGGAAGCGACTTCTGTCTGCTCCTTCCTCCTCATCGGCTATACACGTGAGCCGGAAGCCATTCATAATTCCTTCCGGGCCCTGTGGATGAACCTTCTCGGCGGCACGGCCCTGGCCATCGGCATCATCTACTTCGCCCTGACCCATGGAACGGTCAGCCTGCACGACATGGTGGCTCTCGGCACAGCCCGGCCGGGGGAAGTCATGATCCCTGTTGCCCTGATTGCCTTTGCGGCCCTTACAAAAGCGGCCCAGCTGCCTTTCTCTACATGGCTCCTCGGGGCCATGGTGGCACCCACGCCGTCATCTGCCCTTCTGCATTCCGCGACTATGGTCAAGGCCGGCATTTATATCCTCTTCCGTCTGGCGCCTGCTATGAGCGGGACGACAACGGGAACCATGATTTCTTTCATTGGCGGATTCACATTCCTGGCGGCTTCCATTATGGCCATTGCCCAGTCCGACGGGAAGAAGGTATTGGCCATGTCCACAATTTCGAATCTCGGCCTCATGGTAGCCTGTGCCGGTGTCGGCCGGCCTGAGACCATCTGGGCCGGGGTTTTCCTCATGATTTTCCATGCGATCAGTAAGTCCCTTCTTTTCCAGGACGTCGGCGCTACGGAAAACTCCATCCACAGCCGGGATATCGAGAATATGCACGGCCTTCTCTACCGACTGCCGAGACTTGCCATCTTCATGTTCATCGGTATCGCGGGCATGTTCCTGGCCCCCTTCGGCATGCTGATTTCCAAGTGGGCAGCCCTCAAGGCTTCTGTTGATGAGAATAATATTCTCCTGGTATTCTTCATCGTCTTCGGTTCGGCTACGACATCCTTCTACTGGACGAAGTGGCTGGGGAAGATCATCGCTTCCACGAATCAGCCGCCCGTTAAGGATATCACGAAGAGAAACGAGATGATTTCCATCACGATTCACGGCGTTCTCATGATTGCCCTGTGCGTTCTCTTCCCGATTCTGTCGAAGGTCTACGTCGGTCCCCTCCTCCGCGAGATGTTTGTAATCTCCGAGCAGACGATTCCGACAGGAACCCTGGACCTCCTCATCGTTCTTGTTGTCTTTGTATTTGCGGTGCCTTTCTTTGCCTACATGTATTCAAAGAAAATCCGCGCAAACAAGAAACTTTCCTACATGTCCGGAATCAACACCGGCAAGAACCACGCTTTTACCGGTTCCTTCGGGCAGAATGAAAGACTGGTGCTTTCAAATTATTATTTTAAGAACATCTGCGGCATCCGGAAACTCATGCTGCCGAGTCAGCTCATTACGGCGGCGGTCATTACCGTCATGATGATCTTTATCATCGGAGGTGCTCTGTAATGACAGCGAGAATTATATCCATCATCTGCTACATCCTGCTGGCCCCCTTTCTTGGCGGCCTTTTGGAAGGACTGGACCGGAAGATTTCGGCACGCATGCAGGGCCGTGTAGGGCCCCCCATTCTGCAGCCCTTCTATGACCTTATTAAGCTCACGAAAAAGCAGTTCATTATCGTTGACCGGTCCCAGCACTTCCTGCTCCTGTCCTACATGGCCCTGATGATCTTCACGGGCTGCATGTTCTTCGGCGGAACGGACCTTCTCATGTGCTTCTTCGTCCTTTCGACAGCTGCGGTCTTCCTCTATTTTGCCGCGGTCATCACGAGCTCGCCTTATACCACCATCGGCGGCCAGCGGGAGCTCCTGCAGGAAATGGCCTGTGAGCCGGCCCTGTTGTTTACGGCCATGGGCTTCTACCTCGTGACCGGATCCTTCAGAGTGAGCACCATCATCGGCACCGACTACAGCCTGATTGTGAAGCTCCCGGGCTTCTTCTTCGCCTTCATCTTCATCCTGACGATTAAGATGCGAAAGTCCCCCTTCGATGAGTCCGCTTCCCACCATGCCCATCAGGAGCTGGTCAAGGGAATCACGACCGAGATGGGCGGGCGGAACCTGGCTCTCTACAATGTGACGGAGTGGTATGAAACCGTCCTGATGCTGGGTGTTGTTGCGCTTTTCATTATTAATGAAAATCTCTGGTCCTATCTGGCTGCGGCCATCGTGATTCTCCTCGTCTATTTCTTCGAGATTCTCGTGGACAATACAACTGCCAGAGTGAAGACAACGACCATGGTGAAGATGGCCTGGATTGTGATACTTCTTTCTGCTGGCACGAACTTCCTGGTCCTGATGCTGGTTCATTAGAATAATGTAATACATAAACATTCTTTTTCCCTTTCGCCTTTCCAGAGATTGCGGGAGAGGAATGTGTTTCGAGGTGGAAATCTATGGCGAATGTAAAACGCTCCCCCTGGCTCCTCCACTATGACGGTTCGAGCTGCAACGGGTGTGACATTGAAGTTCTGGCCTGCATGACGCCTATTTATGACGCGGAGCGGCTGGGAGTCGAGAATACCGGCGACCCCATGCAGGCGGACATTTTTCTGATTACGGGCGGGGTCAACGAGCAGAACGCCCCCGTCGTGAAGCAGCTCTATGACCAGATGCCCCGACCCAAGGTTGTTGTGGCTGTCGGTACATGCGCGTGCACGGGCGGAGTCTTCAAGGAATGCTACAATATCTGCGGCGGAGCTGACACGGTGGTTCCTGTCGACATCTATGTGCCTGGTTGTGCGGCCCGGCCCCAGTCCATTATTGACGGAATCATTAAGGCCAGGGACCTCTTCCAGCAGCGTTCGGAAGAACATGACGCGAAGGTGAAGGCCGAAAAGCACAGCGGCCATGTGCCTTCAGGTGCAGAAAATAAGGCCCAGGCGTCAGCAGAAAAGGGAAAGGAGGACTGAGCCCGATGGCGAATACAGTTAGCGCAAAGAATGAATACGAAGAAATAGCGGTCGACCAGCTCCTCTATACGGCTTTAAAGAAAAAGGATGCGGGACTCCGTCTGGCTCAGGCCTGCGTCGCCTATGTGAATGAGAAGTTCGAGCTGACCTATACCTTCACGAATGACGAGACCTACGACGCTGATAATGTCCGTATCGTTCTTGAGGATCTCAATACCGAGGTGCCCAGCATTTCGGACATATTTCCCAATGCCTCCTTCTATGAAAACGAGATGCATGAGCTTTTTGATGTCAATGTCTGCCTGATCGGGCTTGACTACCACGACCGTCTTTACCGCATCAAGAAGGACGCCCCTATGCTGCCCGAAGAGGCCAGGGAGCGCCTGCACGAAGAGCGGAAGGCTGCGGCCGTTGCGAAAGATATGCCCGGCTCACAAGGGGCTGCAGAAGAAGCAGCAGTTCCGGCAGCAGAGGCAGTTTCAGAGGAGAAGAAGGGAGGAGAAGCATAATGGGTAAGCAGAGTGTAGTTCCCTTCGGTCCCCAGCATCCGGTCCTTCCTGAGCCTATTCATCTGGACCTTGTCATTGAGGACGAGAAGGTTGTAAAGGCTGTTCCCAATATCGGCTTCATCCATCGGGGGCTCGAGGGCCTCGTGGAGAAGAAGGACTTTAACACCATGGTTTATGTGGTTGAGCGGACCTGCGGAATCTGCTCCTTCGGCCACGGCATGGGCTACTGTGAGTGCGTGGAGCACGTCATGGATGTGGATATTCCCCGTCGGGCCAAGTATATCCGGACCATCCTCTTTGAGATTGCCCGTATGCAGAGCCATTTCCTCTGGCTGGGGCTTCTGGCCGACGGCTTCGGCTTCGAAGCTCTCTTCTATCAGGCATGGCGCATCCGGGAGAGAATTCTCGACCTGATGGAAAGCATTACCGGCGGCCGGGTTATCTTCTCCATCAACAAAATCGGCGGTGTCATGAAGGACATTACGCCTGAGATGCAGAAGGCCATCCTTTCCGAGGTCGATACCATCGAGAAGGAACTGAAGGAAATCGAAGGCACCTTCCTCGGTGACTATACAGTGCAGAACCGCCTAAAGGGACAGGGAGTCCTGACAAAAGAGCAGTGCCACGACCTGGGCTGCGTAGGTCCCTTCGCCCGGGCATCGGGTGTCAAGTCGGATATGCGGACCCTGGGCTATGCGGCCTATCCGGAACTGGACTTTGAACCCATCACATCGACGGTCGGCGACAGCTGGGCACGGTGCTATGTTCGCCTGCACGAGATCTACCAGTCCATTGACCTCATCCGCCAGGCCATCGGGAAGATGCCTGAGGAAACGGATCTCGAAGTCGCTGTCAAGGGCAACCCCACCGGCGAATACCTGATGCGGATCGAGCAGCCCCGGGGCGAGGCCATCTACTACGTCAAGGGCTCCGGCAAGCGGAACCTCGACCGCTTCCGTCTCCGGACTCCGACTTTCGCCAACCTGGCCGGTCTCTGCGAGATGCTGAAAGACTGCGAGTATTCGGATGTGGGTCTTCTGGCCATCACCATCGATCCCTGCATCAGCTGTACGGAGCGATAAGGAGGAAGAAGATATGGCAATCATGAAATTTGCGTCCGTGGCTCTGAAGAATCTCTTTCATAAGCCCGTGACGACGGCCTACCCGGCAGCTCCGATTGACTATCCCGAGCGGAGCCGGGGCCATATAGAAATCGATATTCAAAAGTGCATTTCCTGCGGGGCCTGCCAGATCAACTGCCCTCCCGGGGCTATCAAGGTGGACAGGAATGCGAAGACCTGGACCATCAACCGCATGGACTGCATCCAGTGCGGAGCCTGTACCTATAAGTGCCCGACGAAATGCCTTTCCATCGTGCCCGGCTATCAGACTCCGGACGGGCAGAAGGTCTTTGACTCCTACCAGCATATAATGACTGAGGAGGAGAAGCAGAAGGCAGCCGAGCTCGAGGCCAAGAAAAAGGCGGCCCTGGCAGCAGCCTCCGCGGCTGCGGCCAAGAAAGCAGTGGCAGAAAAGACCGCAGCCGCGCCAGCGTCCGCGGCAAAGAAGGCGGAAGCAGCGAAGGCCGCTGCTGCTTCAGCAACGGCATCACCTGCGGCAGCATCGTCTGCATCGACGGCTGCTGAAAAGCCTGCGGATTAAAGTGCCTTGGAGATTGTGAGATGAAGACCGGACTGTGTCTGACTTTCTTCGGAATGGTACAGGGGGTCGGATTCCGTCCCTTTGTGGCGGAGACAGCAGAAAAATATAAGCTGACAGGCTCCGTGAAAAATTCCGGCGGAATCGTGGCAGCAGAGGTCTATGGAGAGAGGGAGGCAGTTTCTGCCTTCCTCCTTTCTGTCAGGGAAAACCCACCGGCCGGGGCCCGGATTGACCGTATTGAAACAAGCCTGTGGGCCCCGATGGACGAGCCGGAGGATTTTCGGATTATCCGTTCCGAAGACAGGACTGATGCCGTCCGCTTCCTGCCTCCGGACCTGCCGGTGTGCGATGAATGTACCCGGGAACTGTTAGACATTTCTAACCGGCGCTTTCGCTACCCCTTCATTTCCTGCACATCCTGTGGCCCCCGCTATACCATCATGCAGGAAGTACCCTATGACCGGGCATCCACTACCATGCAAATCTTTCCCATGTGCCCCTCCTGCGCCTCTGAATATACGGAAGCCGGAGGCAGGCGGCGTCATGCCCAGACAATATCCTGTAAGGACTGCGGGCCGGTGCTTGCGGCCTATTATAGAGAGGGGAAAAACGGCCAGGGGGATGCGGCCGGTATCCCGCGAACCGGAAGAGTTACGGAAAGCAGTACCGGTACGTCAGGGGGGATATGTTTATCGACCGGTGAATCAGCTTTGGAGGGGGCAATAAGCTGCCTGAATGATGGCGGCATTATCGCTGTCCGGGACATCGGGGGCTTTCATCTGGCCTTCAGGGCAGACTGTATGGAGGCAGCAGAGCGCCTGCGGACCTGGAAGCACAGAGAAGAAAAGCCATTCGCTGTCATGTTTCCGGATTTGGAAGGTATACGAAAGTATTGCATTGTTTCAGAGACGGAAGAAGAGCTGTTGAAATCGAATCCCCGGCCCATTGTCCTCCTGAAGCAGAAGGACCGGAGCCTCTGGCCTGAGGTCTCCTGCCATAGTGACCGGATGGGGGCCTTCCTCCACTGCAGTCCTTTGCAGATTCTCCTTCTCGCGGAGTGCGGGCCCCTCGTCATGACGAGCGGGAACCGGGGCGGGGGAGTGATTGAAACTCAGGCCGACCTCTTTCTTGAGTCCATGAGGACGGTGGACTTTCCGGACCTGGTTCTGACCCATGATCGGGATATACTGACGCCCCTCGACGACTCAATATACCAGGTTGTACAGGTCCGGACGGATTCTTCTGCAGATCCTGCGGCTGCCTTTTCAGCACCTGATGATGGCGGTACAAGTGCAGCGGCGGCAGAAAACGGACACCATGAGGTCATTCAGATTCTCCGGCGGGCCCGGGGCATTGTGCCGGAGGCCATCCGCCTGCCCCGGAAGCTTCCCGGGGACTGCTTCGCCGCCGGGGGCGACCTCAAGAACGTCTTTGCTTTCGGGCGGGAGGACTATGTCTGGGCCGGGGGCCATTACGGGGACCTGGAGGAGGCTGCCTGCCGGGAAGCCAGAGAGGCAGGGATAGAACATCTCGGTATCCTGTTGGGTTTTGAACATATAGATCACTCTGTTGGCGACCTGCATCCGCGCTATTATTCTACTCAGGGCGTTGAACGAAAATTTCAGCACCATCTTTGCCATGCCATGAGCGTCGCGGCGGAAAGCGGTGTCACAGGCCGGGTTCTCGGTATTTCCTTTGACGGGACCGGATTCGGGACGGACGGGACCATCTGGGGAAGTGAGTTTCTGGATATACATATTCCGGAGTCAGGTATGGGAGTCCCTTTTCAGTCTATGGCAGAAGGTCCTTCCGGCAATGAGAGTCCTGCGGATATTATGACCTGGCACCGGGCCGGGCACCTGTCTTCATTTCCTTTACAAGGTGGAGACGAAGGGGCCAGAGACGCCAAAAAGACTGCTGATTCCATGATGCGGCAGTTCAGGAGACAGGCAGCGGCCCGGCAGCAGGAGGGCTCTCAACGGCTTCTGTTGAGCGGCAATGATTCAGGAGCAAACATTTTCGTCACTGAAATTCCTGCCTTCTATAGCCTGGAAGAGGAGAAGATTCTGGAGGCTGCGGACCGCCTGGGTCTGAACGAGGTGTCTTGTACCTCTATGGGCCGGCTCTTTGATGCGGCAGCTTTCCTTCTTGGCATTGCGGACTACAACCATTACGAGGGCGAATGCCCCGTCCTTATGGAAATCGAAGCCCATAAGTATGAGGACGCCTGTTTGGCCGGGTCAACGAGGAAGGCCGGTAAATATCAAGGTGTGGCGCCCGCAACACTGCCCCCTGACCTTTCGATTACAATAGAAAAGACTGCAGACGGCTGCCTTGTCGGGAATCCGCTTCCTATGCTTCTTTCCTTGTATCGGCGGAAGGCAGCAGGGGAGGACGCTTCGGAACTTGCTTATTTCTTCCACCTGGCTGTGGCGGATTGGACCGTGGCCATGGCGGATGCCCTGACGCCGCCCTTCGTTCCTGTCCTTCTTTCCGGAGGGACCTTCCTGAACCGCCTGCTGACGGACGAGGTCATCCGCCGCCTCGAAGCGGAAGGGCGGCAGGTCTTCCTGAACCGTCTTGTCCCGCCCGGCGACGGAGGACTTTTCCTGGGGCAGATGTATCTTCTTACATTTGCGGGAGTAGAAGAAGCCTGGGAATGGCGCTGAGGATCCATTTTTGGACAAATGCCGCCCATGGTATAGGACTAGAAGAGAGAAGCAAGTCTCTGAAGCAAGCCATTCGGACAAATACCGCCCATGGTATAGGACTAGAAGAGAGAAGCAAGTTTCTGAAGAAAGCCATTTGGACAAATACCGCCCATACGTGGGCAAGATGAGGAGAAAAGATATGTGTGTAGCACTTCCCGGCAGGGTATTGAAAGTGAATGAGGATGAAGGTACGGCTACCGTGGACTTCTCCGGCAATACTGTCGAGGCTAGGAGCGGCCTTGTGGACGTAAAGCCCGGGGACCGGGTATTGGTGCATGCCGGCTGCATCCTGCAGGTGGTGTCCTCCGAAATGGGGGATGAGATGGAAGACCTCTTCAGGGAACTGGAGGAATTCGCCAACTGAAATTGGCTGCAGCTGTTTTGTAGAATGGCTGAGCTCCGGCCTTATATTGTGTTGTGTACGACCTGGGAGACAGTTTTGGATATAAACGCTATTAAAGAATATTTGCGCGGCTACGACGGCCCGGATATGAACATCATGGAGGTCTGCGGAAGCCACACGGCGGCCATCGCGAAGAACGGGATTCCCTCCCTGCTTTCGCCGAGGCTCCACCTTCTGAGCGGTCCGGGCTGTCCGGTCTGCGTGACGCCATCCGCCTATGTGGATAGGCTGCTGGACCTTGCGAGGGAGCCCGGGACCTGCATTGTGACCTTTGGCGACCTCCTGCGGGTACCCGGGTCGACCCCGAAGAATCTGAGCGGGGTCCGGGGCGAGGGAGCCCGGGTCGAGATGGTGTATTCCCCCATGGATATTATTCCTATGGCAGAAAAAGAGCCTGAGGTGACTTTCATCTTCGCGGCCGTGGGTTTCGAGACGACGGCCCCTGTCTACGGCCTCCTTGTGGACACGCTTGTGAAAAGGGGTATGACTAATGTAAAACTCCTCACAGCGGTCAAAACCATGCCTGAGGTGATCAGCTGCCTGATGGAGCAGGGGGCCCCGATTGACGGCTTTCTTGCCCCCGGCCACGTGTCCGTGGTGACAGGAACGGAAGTTTATAAGCCCATCGCGGAACGCTTTTCCATCCCCTTCGGGGTATCCGGCTTTTCGGGGGAGGAGATTCTTCTTTCCCTTTATGGAATTGTAAAAGCCAGGGGCCAGGGGAAAGTCATGAACTTCTATCCTTCAGTCGTGAAAAAAGAAGGGAACCCCAAGGCCCGGGCTCTCTTTGATACCTATTTTGAACGGGCTGACGCCTGCTGGAGAGGACTCGGAAAAATCGCGGGTTCCGGGAGAGTTTTGAAAGAAAATTATTCTGAATTCGATGCCGGCAGCCGGGGGCTGGATGAGGATCATAAGGCCAATGCGGCCTGTTCCTGCGACCGGGTCCTCATGGGAAAAATCCGCCCCTACGACTGTCCCCTCTACGGGAAGGCCTGCACGCCCATGAATCCCCAGGGGGCCTGCATGGTCTCGACGGAGGGATCCTGCTTTTCCTATTATTCCAACCATCGGACCGACCGGTAAGCATATTCAAACCGGAAATTGTAATATTTTTTATTCTCGCGAAGCCACGAGCCAAGTGGACATGCTTGCATGGACATTTGGCGACGGCCGCGGGGTCAATACCCTGCCCCTTGGGGCGCATCAAACTAAAAACAAACAGGCATGCCCCGTGGCTTGCCGCGGGGTATTTGACTAGTCAGCAGGCGCTAAAAGGCCAGATAACAGACTGTGAGAAAATACATATGACAGATGAAAAAATAATGATGGTCCACGGGTCCGGCGGCCGGGCGACCGGAGACCTGATTTCCGCCATATTTGACAGGGAATTTTCCAATCCCGTCCTTGATGCCATGGAAGACGCGGCCGTCGTTCCCGGGGCCGGGAAGATTGCCATGACGACGGATTCCTTTGTCGTGACGCCGGCAGAGTTCCGGGGAGGGGACATAGGCCGCCTCTCCATCTGCGGAACTGTAAATGATCTTCTGATGCGTGGAGCAGTTCCAAAGTACATCACCTGCGGCTTCATTCTTGAAGAAGGAGCGGACGTGGCCCTTCTGAAGCGGGTCGTGCATTCCATGGCGAAAACCGCACAGGAAGCGGGCGTCACCATTGTAGCAGGGGACACCAAGGTCGTGAACGGCCACGGAGAAATCTATATCAATACGGCCGGGGTCGGCATCGTTCCGGATGAACTGGATATCAAGGCTTCCAACGCAAAGGCGGGGGATGCCATCCTTGTGTCCGGCACCATGGGGGACCACCATGCGGCCATTCTTTCCGAGCGCATGCAGATTGACACGGACATCGAATCGGACAATGCCCCACTGGTGGAAATTGTGAGCAACCTGCTTGCCGCCGGCCTTCGCGTCCATGTTCTCCGGGACATCACCCGGGGTGGGCTGGGCACGGTCTTAAACGAATTGGCGGAAGCTTCCGGGCAGACATTTGAAATCGAGGAGGAGAGGATTCCGGTCAGCCCCAAGGTGAAGGACTTCTGCGGGCTGCTGGGCCTGGACCCTCTCTATATGGGAAATGAAGGCAAGCTGGTCTGCATCCTGCCGGAAGAGGAAGCAGAGAAAGCTCTCGAGATTTTGCACCGGTCGGCTTACGGGCAGCAGGCGGCAGTTATAGGGAAAGTGAAAGAGATGGCAGCTTCCGTAAACGGCGCAGGCGGAAACAGCAGCAGCCAGGAGATGAACGGCGCCGTTCATGCCTCCGGGCAGGTTATTTCGCGAACCGCCATCGGCGGCGAGCGGGTCATTGGAGTTCTGGAAGGAGAAGGTCTGCCGAGAATCTGTTAGGGATTGCAGAGGATGTGAAGTTGGGAAAAGGTTGAAAACACTGCACCGGAAGAAACGGTAAACTTGTGAAAAATCGCTTGACTTCTATCCTTCAGTGTTGTATATTCTACAAGTCGCCCGAAAGGCGGCAGAAAAAAGCTGGTGTGGCACAGTCGGTAGCGCACCTCATTGGTAGTGAGGAGGTCACCGGTCCGATTCCGGTCACCAGCTTGCGCGTAAGCAACGAGAAGCAACACAGAAAAAGGTGCCGAAGGCACCTTTGAGCATCGCTTCTCGTTGCTTTTTTGTTGAGCATTTATTCTGCTCCCGGCGCAGAGAGCGCCGGGTCATTGAGGTACTGCTTTATCTTTGCAATATAGTTCTGGGTCTCGGTAAAAGGCGGAACGCCGCCGTACTTCTTCACGTTGCCGCTTCCGGCGTTGTAGGCGGCCAGGGCCAGATCCAGATTACCGCCGTATTCCTGCAGGTGGTTGGCGAGAATCTGTGCCCCTCCCATGATATTCTGGTAGGGATCATAGCCGTCCGTAACCCCTATTCCCTCGGCGGTCTTCGGCATGAGCTGCATGACACCCATGGCGCCGGCGGAGCTGGTGGCGTCCGTGTGGAAATTTGACTCTGCCTTGGCTACAGCCAGAAGAAGCCGCTTGTCTACTCCGTACTTTTCGGAAGCCTTCGTGAAGATGGCGTCGAGGTCGGCGTCGGGAGAGGCGTAGGGAGTCTGGGCAACGGAAGAGGCAGAAGCCGCAAGGCCGACAGAATTTGCGGCCCCGGTTACATACCCGTATTGAGTCAGGTTCGGCTGATTCTCAGCGCTTTCTGCTTCTGGGATGGGGCGGGAGATATAGCCTGTAGCGGTTTTTACAATATTCAGGATAGTGCCTGCTGCATAGGCAGTGGGGTTGTAGGCGGAATTGCCGGACAGCAGGGCATCAGCGGAAACAGCCTGCTGAACGGTATCTGCCATCTGATTCAGGGAAATGGCCTGCTGAAGGCTGTCTGCCATCTGACTCATGGAATCGGCTATGGAAGCGGTCTGCTGTACCGCGTCTATGGTCTCATTCATTGCATTGTTCAGAACGCTGGCAAAGTCATCCGGGACTTCCGTCTCGGTCTGCACCGGGACATAGCCGGTCTGTGTGCCTTGCGTCTGCTGCAGGGTGGCCACGTAGTCGTAGCTGCCGGACTGAATTGTGATTCTCATTGACGGATCTCCGTTCTATTCAAATCTTCCATATCATATTTCGCGGAAATCCATTTCCTCATATTCATACATCGGTCAACAACCCCATACACTTAAGGGGGGACAAAGTTCAAAAGTAAGAACTCCTCACCCAAGGAATAGCACTCAACGGGGGACAAAGTTCAAAAGCAAGAACTCCTCACCCAAGGAATAGCACCCAACGGGGGACAAAGTTCAAAAGCAAGAACTCCTCACCCAAGGAATAGCACTCAACGGGGGATAAAAGTTAAAAATTGCACCTCAAAGCCAAGAACAAGAAACCACGCATTGCGTATCAATCCGGAATCAGGAACATAGCTGTGTAAGCGGGAACGTCCAGGCCGCCGCCAAAGTCCACGGAGTCACCGGTCAGGAGATTGATGGCCCGGCCTGCCCCGAAGTCCGCGTGGAAGGTGTAAGGATTGCTGTCTTCATTGATGGCCACCAGCACTCGTGCTGCGGGCTTTTCAGCCCCTTCGATACTTTCATTCTGCCCAGCATAGCGGGAGAGAAGCTCTGAGGAATCTCCATTTAATGCCCGCTCGAAGAGGCAATGTCTGTTTTCAAGTACCAGCGAGCGGAAGCCGCCGTACACAAGGGCCGGCTGGGTATTCTCCGCGAGTGCCATCTTTGCGATGATGTCTGTGAGGGCATTCCACTCGGGGGTATCAATTGCCGGTCGCAGGGCGTCATCGCCTTCTTTCTTGTCGCCTTTGACGCCCCACTCAGAGCCGTAGTAGACCATGGGAATGCCGGGCATGCCGAAGACTATTGCGTACTCCAGAGGCAGCTTCTCCGGAGGCAGAATGGAGGCAATCCTTGATACGTCGTGATTGTCAGCAAAAGCCACGGGATGCATGCCGGTATATAGAGACCAGGGCTGGGTGTCGAACTGCCTGAGGAGCGAGTGGACAATCTCGAAGAGATTGTCCGATGCGAGCGCCGACCAGCTGCCCTTATAGCACTCGTAATTCGTGGCCGAGTGGCACATCTCATTATTCATGATGGTCTTGTAATCGCCGCCCAGAATTTCCCCGAGGAGGAAGAAGTCAGGCTTCATTTGGGAGGTCTCATAGCGCAGGCGCTTCAGAAAGTCCCGGTCCACCATGTAGGCTACGTCCAGGCGGAGGCCGTCGATGTCAAAGTCCTTCACCCAGCCCCGGACGGACTCGATCAGGTAGTCGGAGACAGCAGGGTTCCGGAGGTTCAATTTCACGAGATCCATTGCCCCCTCCCAGCCTTCGTAGCCGAGGCCGTCATTATAGGGGGAATTGCCGCCGAAGTTGATATTGAACCAGTCTTTGTATTCAGAGGATTCACGTTTCCGGAGCACGTCCTGGAAGCCGAAAAAGCCGCGGCCCACGTGATTGAAGACCCCGTCAATGATGACTTTTATATTATTCTGATGAAGCTCACTTACGACCTTCGTGAAGTCTTCGTTTGTGCCCAGGCGGCAGTCGATTTTCCGGTAGTCGCGCGTGTCGTAGCCGTGGGCGTCGCTCTCGAAAATCGGTGAGAAGTAGACAGCCGTGATGCCCAGCTTCTTCATATGGGGAATCCAGTCGATGACCTTCAGGATCCGATGCTCAAGCACGCCGTCGTTCTGCCGGGGTGCTCCGCACATGCCGATGGGATAGATCTGGTAGAATACCGCTTCATCTGCCCACATGGCTGTACCTCCTTCATACTGATATAGAGCCCGCTCTCGCAGGAAGCGTTCTTTTCGGCGGGCGGTTTACCGATGTATTGTGCAAAAGTTCCCCGATAGTTTACTTTGTGCGGGCTATTTTTGCAAGTCTATCACTTGACACGCGCCCGGTGCTTCATTATTCTTGATGAAACAAAAACGTGCATGGGAAGGAAGGCAAGATGAAAAAGACTCCGTTTACGACGAAAGAAAAACTCGAAGAAATCGCGGCGAAATACCCCACGCCTTTCCATATCTACGACGAGGCCGGCATCCGAAGGAACGCTGAGGCCGTGAAGGAGGCCTTTTCCTGGAACCCGGGCTTCCGCGAATACTTCGCGGTGAAGGCGGAACCAAACCCCTTCATCATGAGAATAATGAAGGACTACGGCTTTGGAACGGACTGTTCGTCCGCTGCAGAGCTTATACTCTCCGATGCCACGGGCTTCTCCGGCGACGAAATCATGTTTTCTTCGAATGACACGCCGACAGAGGAATTTGCCCTGGCAGCCAAATACGGGGCCATCATCAATCTCGATGACTTCACCCAGATTGACATCCTTGAAGAGACGCTCGGGAAGATTCCTGAGACCATCTGCTGCCGCTACAACCCGGGCGGTTTCTATGCGGTAAGCAATTCCATTATGGATAATCCCGGTGACAGTAAGTACGGCATGACCCATGAGCAGATTCTTGAAGCCTTCAAGATCCTGAAATCCAGAGGAGCCAAGCGTTTCGGCATTCATGCATTTCTGGTGTCAAATACTGTCACAAATGATTATTATCCCGTTCTGGCAGCCGACCTCTTTAAGCTGGCCGTGGAAATCAAGGAGCAGTGCGGGGTTTCATTATCCTTCATCAATCTCTCCGGCGGTGTCGGCATTCCCTACACACCGGAGCAGGAGCCGAACGACATCCGCGTCATCGGGGCAGGTGTCGAGAAAGTCTATAAGGAAATCCTTACACCGGCGGGGCTTGGCGACATATCGATTTATACGGAAATGGGTCGTTTCATGACGGGCCCTTATGGCGCCCTGGTCACCCGGGCCATCAACTGCAAGCACATTTATAAGGAGTACATCGGCGTTGACGCCTGCGCGGCCAATCTCATGCGGCCGGCCATGTACGGAGCCTACCACCACATCACGGTCATGGGAAAGGAGGACGCCCCCTGCGACCACAAGTACGACGTGACGGGCAGCCTTTGCGAGAACAATGACAAGTTCGCCATCGACCGCATGCTGCCGGAGATTGAAACAGGTGACCTCCTTTTCATCCACGATACCGGGGCTCACGGCTTCTCCATGGGCTATAACTACAACGGCCGCCTCTGGTCCGCAGAGATTCTTCTTCACGAGGATGGAAGCTATGATCTCATCCGCCGGGCCGAGACTCTGTCCGACTACTTTGCCACATTTGATTGCTTCCCGATATATGAGAAGCTGCAGAAAGAGATAGGAGAATAATGCAGAGCACCTTTGCAGCCTGCTGAAAAATTTATCGTATCTGCGACAGCCGTCATTTTTTGTCATGCCCTGTGCCTTGTGATTTCCTACTGCTTGTGTTACGATAATCGCAGAACCACAAGCAGGAGTGGCGGAATGGCAGACGCATCAGACTCAAAATCTGACGATGGCGACATCATGTGGGTTCGAGCCCCATCTCCTGTACTATATTATTCTTTTTCCTGAGCAATCCGGTGGAAATACTTCCTGAGACGGAGGGGTCAATATTTCGAGAGGATAGCCGAAGTACATTATAAGAACCAGAAAATCCCGTATTCTTTTCATGACAGAGGGGAGGCAGTATATATGAAATTCACAAAGGTCAACAAAAACACGATCCGCTGCCAGATGTCACGGGAGGAAATGTCCGAGAGGGGCATTGAAATCAACGATATTATGGAAGACCGGGGCAAGGCCGAGGCCTTCCTTCGCGATATTCTGACGGAGGCGAAGAATTCCCTTCATTTCGACCTGAAGGGGGAGGCGCTGAACGTCCAGATGTCCGTTATGAAGAACGGCAGCGTTACAATTCAGATTTCCGACGACAAGAACGCCCGGATCCGCCAGCTCCTGCAGGAACTGCAGCAGCGCATCATGGAAGGCAGTTCCATGTCCCCGAACGACGTCATTGACGTTCCGCCGGACAGCCAGGTCCCCGGGACGGTTTCCCCTGTCGTTGACCTGTCGAAATACAAGCCTGATGAGGAGGTCAAGCTTCACCTCTGGATAGAAGTGGCCGATATGGACGAGGCTGTGGCTCTTTCGAAGAATATTGTGAAGAACTGCGTTCCCATGCGGGCTTCTCTCTACCACTACGGAGACCTCTACATCTTTGAGGCCAATGTCGACGAGAAGAGAAAGGATATCGCTCAGACCGTCTTCGTCATTTCCGAGTTCTCCGACAATGTCTATTCGGACAACGGGATCATCATGGAGGCCAAGGAGCACGGCAAGTGCCTGATCAAAGACAGCGCTTTCGAAACCCTTGCTGAGATGTGAACTGAATAGCTGATTTTCCGGCCCCCGGCGCGACAAAACGCGCCGGGGACCTTTTTGTTTAAGCAACGAGCCAAGGAGCTCGATACATGCTTGCATGTAGATTGAGCTCTTTGGCGACTGCAATCAGCGAAACAGCCAAAGGCTGTGAGCTGGTTGCAGCGTTGCTGCATCGAGTAGGAGGATGAAATCCTTCTACTCGATTGCAGATTTTCAGCTGATATGCAGGCTGCCCCAGTGCGCTTTCAAAAAGTTCACGAAATTTTCATATTTTGCTTGCTGAAAGTTATCATATATGATAACTTATAAGACGTGTTCGGGGTGGTGCCTGAGCACGGATGGGGAGGCCCGCATGGCCCTTCCGACCGGTGTGGTGTGTGATGCATGGGTGGTGGCGCCCGGCCCGGAAAGCGAGCGCCTTCTATGAAGAAACGTTATGAGGGAGATGTCCCCGCTTCTTCCGCTTCCCTGCGATCGGCCGTTGCAGCGGAGCTGAAGTCCATCCGGAAGGAGCGGCGGATGACCCAGCAGGAGCTCGCGGACCTGTCAGGGACCCAAAAATCCAATATTTCCCGTATGGAAAGCGGGACCTACAATCCCACCCTGGACTTCCTTGTGAAGATAGCGGAGTCCCTGGGCCGGGAAGTGAGGGTGGACCTGGTCGGAAAAGACAGAGAGCCGCCGGCCGCGTGAGAAGAGAGGGGCTGCAGGGACGCAGCCGGAAGACGGAACGGATGCCTGAACAGTCAGGACAGAACATTGAAGAAGAGAAAACTTACCTATGACCGGAAGAATATGGCAAATGACGTGGTTCTCTGCACGACGGTCAATCGACGAATCAGCCAGTGCACGACGGACTTTCTAATGAGCCACTCCGTTTTTGTTTCGAGAGACGAAAAGCCGGTTTCCATTATAGAGCGTCTTCGAAACGGATATGATACATTGTTTGTGATTTCCGTGAACCGGAACGAATACTGTGAGGCCAGGCGGGTGCTCGATGACCTGGAGCCCTGCTACAGGAAGCGGCTGACGCTGAATATATTATAGATATTCCTTTTGCTGTGTGATGCTGTGTGATGTTATGCTTGAGCCAAGGGCCCCGGCGGGATTTCCCGCCGGGGCCCTTGGCGTTTTTTCACTGCAAGCCCTTCGGGGTTGATGAAAAATTCATGCCGATAGTGAACTGAGGTGGAGTACAATTCTTGCATACGTTTTTGGCTTGGCCTAAAATGGCAAAGATATGGAAACGGGTTTTGAAAGGACGATTTGAATGGGAACGAAAATCGGCGTGATCCGGGGCGACGGCATCGGCCCGGAGGTGGTGAATGAAGCCATCAAGGTCCTGAACCGGGCAGGCGAGGTCTACGGCTTTTCCTGCGACTATACGGATATCCTGATGGGTGGCTGCTCCATTGATGCGACGGGAGTCCCGCTCACGGACGAGGCGATAGAAACAGCCAAAGCACAGGATGCCGTTCTGATGGGTTCCATCGGCGGCAACACCCAGACGTCGCCCTGGTATAAGCTTCCTCCTGACAAGCGGCCGGAAGCAGGCCTTCTGAAGCTGAGAAAGTCTCTGGGCCTATTTGCAAATCTCCGTCCTGCCCGTCTCTATGACGAGCTCCGGGAGGCCTGCCCTTTGAAGGAAAAGACGGCTGCGGCCGGCTTCGATCTCATGATGGTCCGGGAGCTGACGGGCGGCCTATATTTCGGCCACCGGGAGACCAAGGTCGTGGACGGGAAGCGGACAGCAGTTGACACCCTTACTTACAACGAAGATGAAATCCGCCGGGTAGCCATCAAGGCCTTCGACATCGCCATGAAGCGGAAGAAATCTGTCATCTGCGTCGACAAGGCCAATGTCCTCGATTCTTCAAGACTCTGGCGGGAAGTGGTCGGCGAAGTCGCAAATGAATATCCGGAAGTCACCCTTTCCTTCATGCTTGTTGACAACTGTGCCATGCAGCTTGTGAAGGACCCGTCCCAGTTCGATGTCGTCCTGACGGAGAACATGTTCGGTGACATCCTTTCCGATGAAGCTTCTATGATTTCAGGCTCCCTCGGAATGCTTTCGTCGGCTTCCCTGAATGAGACGAAGTTTGGTCTATACGAGCCCTCGGGCGGTTCGGCTCCGGACATTGCGGGAAAGGGCATCGCAAACCCCATTGCGACAATCCTCTCTGCAGCCATGATGCTCAGGTACAGCCTGGACAAAGATGCTGCAGCAGACGCCATAGAAAATGCCGTTCAGGAAGCTCTGAAATCCGGTGCCCGTACTGCGGACCTGATTCCGGACGAGAAGCAGAAGGCAGCCAGCGTCCGCTGTCTCAATACCTCTGAGATGGGAGATTTGATTACCTCATTAATTAAGTGAAAACAAAGACTCAAGGAAATGTCTCTGAGTGTTTGCGGGGGGACAGAAGTTATTTTTAGAGCAGTACGACCCACCCAATGCAGTCCAAAGGGGGACGAAAGTTCTTTTTTGCTTAGGGATACCCACCCAATGCAGTATAAAGGGGGAACAAAAATATCTTTTCCCGAGGAAAATTCCATTAGAGACTGCATGAGGGGGGACGAACCTTTTGAAATTTTGTAAATAGGAGAAAAATAATATGCGAAGTGACAATGTAAAAACGGGTATGCAGCAGGCACCGGCCCGCAGCCTTTTTCATGCACTCGGGTTCACAACAGAGGAGATGAAGAAGCCCCTCGTCGGCATCGTTTCAAGCTTCAATGAAATCGTCCCCGGCCATATGAATATCGACAAGATTACGGAGGCCGTCAAGATGGGTGTTGCAGAGGCAGGCGGTATGCCTGTCGTCTTCCCGGCCATTGCGGTCTGCGACGGCATCGCCATGGGGCATGTCGGAATGAAGTATTCCCTGGTTTCCCGCGACCTCATCGCCGACTCCACGGAGTGCATGGCCCTGGCCCACCAGTTTGATGCCCTGGTCATGATTCCCAACTGCGACAAGAATGTCCCCGGCCTTTTGATGGCAGCGGCCCGGCTCAATATTCCCACGGTCTTCGTTTCCGGCGGCCCCATGCTGGCCGGCCATGTCGATAAGAGAAAGCGCAGCCTTTCCTCCATGTTTGAAGCGGTCGGATCCTATGCGGCCGGTACGATGACAGAGGACGACGTTGAAAACTATGAAGAGCATGTCTGTCCAACCTGCGGCTCCTGCTCGGGCATGTATACGGCCAATTCCATGAACTGCCTGACAGAGGCCATCGGCATGGGCCTCCGCGGCAACGGCACGATTCCTGCGGTCTACAGCAATCGTCTAGCCCTGGCCAAGCGCGCCGGCTACACCGTCATGGAGTGTCTTAAGAATAATATTCGTCCCCGGGACATCATCACGAAGGAGAGTATCATCAATGCCCTTACCGTGGACATGGCCCTCGGGTGCTCGACCAATACCATGCTGCACCTGCCAGCCATCGCCCATGAAATCGGCTTTGACTTCGACATTTCATATGCAAACCCGATCAGTGAAAAGACGCCCAACCTCTGCCACCTGGCCCCGGCCGGTGCAGCCTATATGGAGGACTTAAACGAAGCCGGCGGCGTCTATGCGGTAATGAAAGAACTGGATGACATCGGCCTCATCAATAGGGACTGCATGACGGTTACGGGCAAGACCATCGGCGAGTGCATCAAGAATGCCGTCAATATGGACGAAGAGATTATCCGTCCTGTCGATAAGGCTTACTCCAAAACCGGCGGCCTCGCGGTCCTGAAAGGAAACCTGGCTCCGGACGGCTCCGTTGTAAAGCGAAGTGCCGTTGCCCCGGAGATGCTGGTTCATGACGGTCCGGCTAGGGTTTTTGACTGCGAAGAGGATGCGATTGCAGCCATCAAGGGCGGGGACATCCACGAAGGCGATGTCGTTGTCATTCGCTACGAAGGCCCCAAAGGTGGTCCCGGCATGCGGGAGATGCTGAATCCCACGTCTGCCATTGTCGGTATGGGCCTTGGGTCTACGGTGGCCCTTATCACGGACGGCCGATTCTCCGGTGCCTCCCGGGGGGCTGCCATCGGCCATGTTTCTCCTGAAGCTGCGGTCGGCGGGCCCATTGCTCTGGTACACGAAGGCGATATGATTCATATCGATATCCCGAAGATGGAATTGACCCTGCAGGTAAGCGATGAAGAGCTTGCCGCGCGGAAGAGCGAGTGGAAGCCTCGGACCCCTTCCGTCAACACCGGCTACCTCAAGCGCTACTGTGCCCTGGTTACCTCCGGTGCGAGAGGAGCTGTCTTGGCCCTCCCTGAAGAGCAGAGGTAAAGGCAGACGGAAATGAAAGTTTGTCCCCCGTTCGGATGGCAAAAGTGGGCAAAAACAGAGAACATTGAAGTTTTGTCCCCCGTTCGGAGAGTGCCCGTGGGTAGAAATAGACGAAAGCGAAAGTTTGTCCTCCGTTCGGA
Organism: Lachnospiraceae bacterium; assembly: GCA_036343235.1. Taxonomy (GTDB): domain Bacteria; phylum Bacillota; class Clostridia; order Lachnospirales; family Lachnospiraceae; genus RUG306. The sequence goes on along the minus strand of JAZASQ010000013.1, from coordinate 4,193 downwards.
TCACAAAAGTGGGCAAAAACAGAGAACACTGAAGTTTTATCCCCCGTTCGCAGGATCTTGATGGGCTGAGATAGGCAGAAGTGAAGTTTTGTCCCCCGTCGGGTGGATAGAAATATTTCAGAAACACGAAAGAAGATAGTTAGATGCAGCTTACCGGTGCAGAAATCGTCGTGGAGTGCCTCAAGGAGCAGGGAGTCGATACCGTATTCGGCTACCCTGGCGGGGCAATTCTCAATGTCTACGACGCACTATATAAACACAGGGATGAAATCCGCCATATAAGGACGAGTCACGAGCAGGGAGCGGCCCATGCCGCGGACGGCTATGCAAGGGCGTCCGGCAAGGTTGGGGTCTGCATGGCGACCTCCGGCCCCGGGGCGACAAATCTCGTCACCGGAATCGCCACGGCCCAGATGGATTCAGTGCCCTTGGTTGCCATTACCTGCAATGTGACAGTGCCCCTTCTTGGAAAGGATTCCTTCCAGGAGGTGGACATTGCCGGTATTACCATGCCCATTACCAAGCACAATTTCATCGTAAAAGATGTAAACGCCTTGGCACCTACTTTGCGCCGGGCCTTTAAGATTGCGAAGAAGGGGCGGCCGGGCCCGGTTCTGGTGGACATCACAAAGGACGTGACGGCAGCCAAATGCAATTATGAGAAAGAAATAATAGAAGCTCCGGCTCCGGTCACATCGACGATTACGGAAGAAGACTTAAACGAAGCCATCCGTCTGATTACGAAAGCGAAGAGGCCTTACATCTTTGTGGGCGGAGGCTGTGTCATTTCCGGGGCCTCGGAAGAGCTGAAGGCGTTTGCCAATCTCATTGACGCCCCGGTCTGCGACTCCCTGATGGGAAAGGGGGCCTTCGACGAGACAGATGCCCGATTCACGGGGATGCTGGGTATGCACGGGACCAAGGTGTCAAACTTCGGCGTCAGTGAGTGCGACCTTCTGATTGCAGTCGGCACCCGCTTTTCGGACCGGGTCCTGGGCAATCCCAAGACCTTTGCCGCGAAAGCCAAGAAGCTGCAGTTCGATGTGGACCCGGCGGAGGTCAACAAGAATGTTCTTGTCGATGCTGCAGTGATCGGCGATGCCAAAGAGATATTGACGCGCGTCAATGCCCTGCTGAAGCAGGAACTCGCAAAAGATTCTTCAAAGGGAAACGCGGAAAAAGAGGCGGGGCAAAATACGGTTTCAGAAAAAACTCCCGCAGAGGGCACATCTTCCGGAAGACTTTCCTTCAATCACACCGACTGGATGAAACATATCGGCGACCTCAAACGCTGGTATCCGACCACGGTGCCGGAGGAGGGACTGAACGGGCCCTACATCATTCATGAGATATATGAAAAGACCCATGGAGACGCGGTTATGGTCACGGAAGTCGGTCAGCACCAGATGTGGGCGGCCCAGTATTATCGATTTTCAAAGCCCCGGACCCTGCTTACGTCCGGGGGGCTCGGTACCATGGGCTACGGGCTGGGGGCGGCGCTCGGCGCAAAGGCCTCGCGCCCGGACGCGACCGTCATCAACATCGCAGGCGACGGCTGTTTCCGCATGAATATGAACGAGCTCATCACCGCCGGGCACAATGACCTGCCCGTCATCGAAATCATCATGAACAATCACGTCCTCGGTATGGTCCGCCAGTGGCAGGACCTCTTCTACGGGGAGCGCTACAGCGCCACGGTTCTTGACGACGGGGCCGACTACGTGAAGCTGGCGGAGGCCATGGGCTGCGTCGGTTATCGGGCCACAACGAGGAAGGAATTCGATGATGTCTTCATGAAAGCGCTTGCGTCGAAGAAGCCTGTCGTCATTGACTGCATCATCAATAAAGACGACAAGGTTTGGCCCATGGTGGCGCCGGGGAAGCCGATTTCTGAATGTTTCGATGAGGCAGACCTAGAGTCGCAGGGACAAAAGTAGTGGTATTTCAGCAAATGACATCCCTTTTTGCCTTTGCGGGGGTAAAAAAAGAGGAATTTTAACAAATGACATCCCTGTTTGGCGTTGGCAGGGGCAAAAATAGTGCAATTTATGCAAATGGCATCTCTTGCGGATATCAAAAAGGGAAAAAGGCCATGATTTTCCGCAAATGACACCCCCTTGCCGGGGGAAAGTATTATAATGAATCCAAGTTTTTGAATATGGATAGAAAAGGAGAGAAGAAGAAATGTCCAGAGTCTACAACTTTTCCGCAGGACCGGCCGTGCTGCCGGAGGAGGTTCTGAAAACCGCTGCGTCCGAGATGCTTGATTATCACGGCTGCGGCATGAGCGTCATGGAAATGTCCCACCGGTCGAAGATGTTTGACGACATCATCAAAACCGCCGAAGCGGACCTCCGGGAGCTTCTCTCGATTCCCGATAATTACAAGGTCATCTTTCTGCAGGGCGGCGCTCATCTTCTTTTTGCAGGCATTCCCATGAATTTCCTGCACAAGAAGGCCGGCTACATCATTACAGGCCAGTGGGCAACAAAGGCCTTCAAAGAGGCGAAGAAACAGGGCGAGGCGGTAGAACTGGCATCTTCGAAAGATCAGACATTCTCCTACATTCCTGACTGCAGTGACCTTCCCATCACAGATGATATGGACTATGTCTACATCTGCGAGAACAATACCATCTACGGGACCAAGTACCACACCCTGCCGAATACAAAGGGCCGGCCGCTTGTATCGGATGTCTCTTCCTGCTTCCTTTCGGAGCCCATGGATGTCAAGAAATATGACTTCATCTACGCCGGGGTTCAGAAGAACGTAGGCCCCGCCGGAGTGCAGATCGTCATCGCCAAGGACAGCTTCCTGACAGACGACGTCAAGCCCTATACGCCCGACATCATGAATTACAAGCTTATGGCCGAGAAGGAATCCCTTCTCAATACCCCTCCCTGCTACGGCATCTATATCTGCGGCCTCGTCTTCAAGTGGCTGAAGGAAATGGGCGGCCTCAAAGAAATGGGCCGGAGGAACGAGGAGAAGGCAAAACTTCTCTACGACTTCCTTGATCAGTCGAAGCTCTTCAAGGGCACTGTAAGGAAGGAAGACCGGTCCATCATGAACGTACCTTTCGTCACCGGAAACGAAGAACTCGATGCCAAGTTTGTAGCCGAGTCCAAGGCGGCCGGCCTTGAGAACTTGAAGGGCCACCGGACTGTCGGCGGCATGAGGGCTTCCATCTATAATGCAATGCCCAGAGCGGGCGTTGAGAAGCTTGTCGAATTCATGGAAGCGTTTGAGAAAGCGAACAGCTGAAAGGAAAAATAATGTATTTATATAACTGCCTCAACAATATCAGTGATGACGGACTGGACCTCTTCACGGACAGCTACCGGGAGACGGACAGCACGGACGACGCAGACGTGATCCTCGTGCGCTCGGCGAAGATGCATGATATGAGTTTTTCGGATAAGCTCATCGGCATCGCCCGGGCCGGGGCCGGCACCAACAATATTCCCCTAGAGGATTGTGCGGACAAGGGAATCGTCGTATTTAATACCCCCGGGGCCAACGCGAACGCCGTGAAGGAGTTGGTTTTTGCCGGCATGCTGCTGGCAAGCCGCGACATCATCGGCGGAAATAAGTGGGTGGCGGACAACGCATCGGATCCCGATATCGCAAAGTCCATGGAGAAGGCCAAGAAGAACTTTGCCGGAAATGAGATTGCAGGCAAGAAGCTGGGAGTCATAGGACTCGGGGCCATCGGTATCCGGGTGGCAAACGCTGCTCTGGCCCTTGGCATGGATGTATACGGCTATGATCCTTACCTCTCCGTCGGCGCTGCCTGGGACCTGTCCCGGGATGTCCACCACGTCGTATCCGCTGACGACATATATAAGAACTGCGACTTCATCACGGTCCATGTGCCCCTTCTCGATTCCACGAAGGGAATGATCGGGGCGGACGCGATTTCGAAGATGAAGAAGGGCGTTGTCCTTCTGAACTTCGCCCGGGATCTGCTGGTTGATGAGCCCGCGATTCTCAAGGCCATAGATGACGGTATCGTAAAGCACTATGTGACGGACTTCCCCAACCCCACCACTGTCGGCCACAAGGGCGTCATCGCGACTCCCCATCTCGGCGCTTCGACAGCTGAGGCCGAGGACAACTGCGCGAAGATGGCGGTCATGGAGCTCATGGACTTCGTCGAGAACGGAAATATCAAGCACTCCGTCAATTACCCT
>JAZASQ010000012.1:0-28354 GCA_036343235.1 Lachnospiraceae bacterium | reverse complement strand
GCGCTCGTGACGCCTTCCGACGTATCGGACGTCTGGGAAGCAATACCGGCGAGGTCGTCTGCGGACGTCTTCACGCGGCCGGCCTGCTCCTTGATGGCGACAACCGTTCCGCGGATCTTGTCCGTGACATTCGTAGTATTACGCATGAGTTCGCCGAGCTCGTCGTCTCTCTGTTTGATCTTTTCCGCATGGACAGCTGCTTCATCATCGGACGCCGGCTGCTGCAGGTTTCCTTCGGACAGGGAAGCGGATGCATCCTTGATCTTTTCAATGAAGCGCGTGATGCTGTTTGCAATGAAGAAAGCAATGACATCGATGACCACGATGATGGCCAGCATGATGAGAATATTGATGAGGAAGGTCCTCTGCGCTGCTGCCTTGATGGACGCATCGGAAACACCGGCAAAGACGGATCCGATGACCCCGTTCGACTTCGACTTCAGGGGAACGTAAGCAACCGCATAGGTCGTACCGACGATGTTGAGATTGTAGGCACTGTAGTTCTTCCCCTGCTGAACGGTCGCCCACACCGTCGAATCCAGCGGCGCGTCAAGCAGGCGGGTGCCCTGATCATCCATCAGGGAAGTATAAATGGAATCGTCGCCGTAGAAGATTGTCATGATGACGCCGGTCTGGGCCTTGATGTCATCGAAAACGTCGGATATATAGGTCGAATCCTCGCCGTCGACGAGCATCTGTCCGTCCTCCATCGTGATGGAGTCCTCCGTGCCCGCGCTCGAAAGTTCGGACGCCATGGCCTCCGCAATGGAGACGAGCTGCTGATTCGTCGTTTCCTTCAGGGAGTTGTACTGTTCCATCGAGGAAATGATCGTGATGATCAGGGCACCAATCGCCAGCGGCACGGACGCGAGACACACGATCGTCAGCCGGAACTTGTGTGATTCTTTTTTCTTCACACTTCCTGTTTCATCGTTTTGATTCTTTGCCATGAATTTTTCTCCTTTGAAAATCCGTCGGATTTACGTCCCTGTAAACCGTTAAAGCACCAAATCTGCTCTATTCTAACCCATTTTGCCGCGTTTGAGTAGGGGAAATGCCTTTCTTTTTGAAAAATAGTATTTCGGAAAACGACGCCGGAAAGCGGTTCCGGTACAAAAACGGGGCTGCTTTTCGCAGCCCCGTTCTCTATGACTAATATTTATTTCCGCTTGGTGACGATCTTTACCGCGCGGGCGGCAGCGTACTTGCCGACTTCCTTCATGCGGTCCTCGCAGGGAACCATCTTCGAGCGCTCGGGATGGGTCAGGTGAAGATGGATGGCGTCGAATTCGCACCGCGTCGTGCAGAGACCGCAGCCGATGCACTTGCCCTCGTCTACGACGGAAGCACCACAGGACAGGCAGCGGGCTGTCTCTTTTTTGACCTGTTCTTCCGTAAAAGTAAGGCTTGCATCCCGGAAGGACTTCTTGTCGATTGATGTATCTACACCGCCGACCTGTCTCGGAGTCTTATCGTACTCAGGCAAAGAGATATTGTCCTTGTCCAGTTCCTTGAAGAAGCGCTTGTCGCGGCCAATAGTGAGGGATGAAGCATAGGGGCGGACATAGAGGTGGATGGACTCTGCAGCCGAATGGCCTGCCGCAATGGCGTCAATGGCAAATTTCGGTCCGGTCACAACGTCGCCGCCGGCGAAGATGCACTCGTCGTCGGACTGATACGTGAAGGAGTCAACGAGGATGCCATTGCCTCTTCCGGTCTTGGCAGCGGTACCTTTCAGCATATCGCCCCAGACTATGGACTGGCCGATGGAAGTATATACATGGGAGCACTCAACGGTCACGGTGTCGTTCTCATCGTAAACAGGATTAAAGCGGTGCTGGTCGTCAAAGACTTTGGTGCAACGCTTGAGGACGATGCCCTTCACTTTTCCATTTTCATCCGTCAGGACTTCCTTCGGACCCCAGCCGCAGTCGATGGTCACGCCGTCGTTTTCAGCGTCTTCCACTTCGTCGTCAGCCGCCGGCATGATGTCCCGGGACTCAAGGCAGTACATGGAAACCTTCGAAGCCCCGCAGCGGACTGCGGAACGGGCTACGTCAATAGCCACATTGCCGCCGCCGATGACAACGACATCACCGCTCACTTCATATGTGGACTTCTCTCCGTCTTCCGTGATGTGGCCGCCAACCTCCCGGAGAAAATCAACCGCGCTCATAACGCCGTCTGCGTCCTCGCCGGGGATATTGGCCTTGCGGCTTCCCTGACAGCCGATGGCTACATAGAATGCCTTGTAGCCTTCCTTCTTCAGACCTTCAATCGTGACATCTTTTCCGACTTCTACGCCGCAGCGAATGTCAACACCGAGCTCACGGAGTACTTCGATCTCCGCATCGACGATATTTTTCTCCAGCTTGAAGGAAGGAATGCCGTATGTAAGCATTCCGCCGGGCTTTTCATTCTTCTCAAATACGGTGGGCTTATAGCCCTTCGTCGCGAGATAGTAAGCGCAGGAAAGACCCGCAGGCCCTGCCCCGAAGATGGCAATCTTCTCCGGATAGGAGTCCCGCTCAATCGAAGGCAGGATGACATCCGGAATGTAGCGGGTCTCGGCCTTGAGGTCCTGATCCGCCACGAAACGCTTGATGGCCTCGATGGCGATGGCCTGGTCGACAGTCGCTCTCGTGCAGGCTTCCTCGCACTTGTGGTTGCAGACTCTTCCGCAGACTGCCGGGAAAGGATTCTCTCTCTTTATAAGGCGGAGGGCCTCCATATACTTACCCTGGCGGGCCAGTTTCAGGTAGCCTTGAATGGCGATATGGGCCGGGCAGGCCGTCTTGCAGGGAGCGGTACCGGTGTCGTAGGTATTGATTCTATTGTCATCCCGGTAGTTGTAGTTCCACTTGTCCTTGCCCCAGACGGTGTTCACGGGGTCTTCGGCCTTGGGGTACTGCCGTTCCTGTCCGTTTTTCAGGCAGAGCTTCTGACCGAGCTTCACAGCGCCGGCCGGGCAAACCTCTTCGCAGCGGCCGCAGGCCACGCAGTTTTCCTTGTCGACTCTTGCGCTATAAGCGGATGCCGACATATTCGGGGTGTTGTAAAGCTGACTCGTACGAAGGGCGTAACAGATCTTCGGGTCGCAGTTGCAGATACCGAAAATCTTGTTTTCTCCGTCGATATTCGTAATCTGATGGACGAAACCGTTCTCCTCAGCCTTCTGCAGGGTCGCTACAGCTTCATCGTAGGAAATCTCTCTGCCCTTCTTCGTTTCTACTACATAGCGGGCATAGTCCCCGACGCCGATGCACCATTCCCAGTCGTCCTCGCAGCCGCAGCCGCGAACGGACGTGGACATCCGGCACGTGCAGGGGCCGATACAAAAGTAGTCGTATTTCTTCAACCAGTGGGAAAGATGTTCAACGGAAACCGACCGGTTCTCGGCCTCAATGGCCTTTTCGACGGGGATGACATGCATGCCGGTGCCGGCCCCGCCCATGGGAACGAGCTGGGTGATGCCGTCCATGGGGAGCTCCGTGGGTGTGAAAGGCAGCTGGGTCAGCTGATTGAAGGCCTCGGCCAGTTCCGGATGAACTCTCTTCGGCTTCGTCAGGACGAACTTCTTTTCATTCTCATCAAGCTTGTCAACGTCAATCATCCACTCGGGATGCATATTGTACTGCTCAGCAGAACCGGGAACAAAGATGATGACCCGGTAGCGCTTCTCGTGCTCGGGATTCTCCCAGTTGTACTCGACAAGACCGAAGAAGCAGAGGTCGTCCAGCACCTTCTGCAGACGCTGCGGATCCTTGCCTGTCTTTGCCTGAATCCACTCGAAAGAGCGGTCCTTGCGGACGCCCATGGCGAGCGCCACGCGAGCCATTTCATCCGTACAATACGTGATAACGCCGTAATAATCCGGGTCGTCGTAATTGACCTTGTGACCCATGCGGTCCGTGATCATCTGACACATCTTCAGGACCACCGGGCTCTTCCTGTACCCCAGTTTCTTTGAATCATAATCCGGCCCATGAAAGAAGCGCATACTCTGCTCTTCCTCGGTCCGCCCCTCATCGATTAAGCTTTTCCCCATGTCAAATCTTCACCTTTCTACAAATATAACCTCTCACAATTCTGCGCACCGTCCCAGCCGCCTATAGCAGGGCCTGCCCGCCTTGTGTCCCGCTGCCTATAGCGAAACTGCTCTGCTCTGAATCACTTCTTCTCAAGCGCCACAATCTTGTTCATCGCGTCGGTAATCGCCACGCGGGCATCGCCCCAGACATCCCGGTTCACGGGGTCCGAAAGCTCCCGCCGGAGCAGCTCGGCCACGAGATTGTCCATGAGTTTCATCAGTTCCTGAGTCTTCATAATGCACACCCCTTGAAAAGTCACTTAGTTGATTTCGATTATACCATACAAGCCGCTTCCGTTGTATAGAAAAAGAACTCCGGAAGGGGCAAAAATCCGTCCGCTCCCGGAGTTCTGTATTCGTCATAAATAATGTAAACGTCTTTCTGTGGCGGACCTTTTCTCCTGCTGCCCGACGGGAAACCTTTCACATACGCTCACTCATCCAGTCGAGAAGATACGCGTATACATCGGCCCTGTCGGTTTCCTGCAGGATTTCATGCCGATCCCCCTCGAAAAGCTTCAGGGTCACATCTTTAATGCCGGCCTCCTTGTACTTGTTGAAAGCTTCAGTCGTACCAACGCCGGCGTCGCCTACAGGATCATCCGCCCCGGATACAACAAGGAGAGGCATATCCTTCTGCATCTTCGCGATATTTTTCGGATCGTTATCATACTTACACGACTCGTAGACAATCATAAAAGCGTTTGTCGAGAAGAGGAACGTATCCTTGGGATCCTTGTAATACTTCGTGACGGACTCGACGTTCTTCGAAAGCCAGGAGTTTTCCGGGTGCTCTCCCGTCATATCATATTTCTTGTATGACTTGCCGAATGAGGCATTGGCAAGGAACTTCGACCGATAGTCAGGCCCCTTGAATGCCGTGATGATTTTGTCAACCAGGATAGCTGTATTCACCGTGGCATTCGGCACGGTGCCGGTCCCGCAGATGATGGCCCCGTTCACCCCCTTGAGGTCATCCGCCTTCACGCAGAGAAATTTCCGCAGGAGATAGGAGCCCATGGAGTGGCCGAAAATGAAAAAAGGAACGTCCGGATACTGGTCCTTGATGATCCTGTAATTCGCAAACATGTCTTCAACCAGGGTATCCGACGGAGTCGACGTGTGGACGATACCCCAGTCGTCATGCGTCTCCACCGACTCCCCGTGACCGATGTGGTCGTGGCCCATGACAACGAAACCCCTATCTGCAAGATATTCTGCGAACTCACTATAGCGCTCGATGTATTCGATCATGCCATGGTTTAACTGAACCGCAGCCTTGATGTCCCCGTTCTCCGGCGTCCACTTGACAGCGTGAATCGTGGTTCCCCGGTCGTCGCCGGACTTGAATGTATAGTTTTCTTTCAGTGCCATTTCTTTGCAGCCCCCGTAAATATAGGATTTGATTTCGCTTCAGAGGGACTCATGCGCCCGCCGAAACTATTCCGCTTATTATAGTTTTTTATCAATAATAATGCAAATCAAAGCCCTTTGTTTCGGCCCTTTTCACTACAGTTTTCATTTTCTGTACGGAAAGTTCCTGTATTTCATGCAGTACAGGAACCTACCTGTCCGACAGATCATATGCAGTTCCGCTCGCACTCACTTGTAGTGACGGATCATAATCTGGGGCATCTTGCGGCCATTATATACATTCCACTCCGTCTCGTAGGCTATAGTCATACGAAGCCCTGACGGCGTCCCGGCCAGGGCCTTCTGCCACTCGCTCTCCCCGAATATGCTTACATAGTAGTCGTGAAACTCATCCGCGTCCCCGAAATAGAGGGCGTCGATAGAAGTATCTCCCGCCGGAAAGGTCACCTTCCAGAAGTGCCTTTCCCTCCCGATAGAGCGAATCCTGGTGACCGGAACATCCCGCACTGCAAAGAGGGGCTTCTCATTCCCTGTTCCCGTGGGCTCCAGGCGCTCAATTTCGTCGATGACATTCGAGTGCTGCACCAGGTAGTCGAGAGGCATGGGAACGTCAATCATGATCTTCTTCGTGAAGTCCTCCCTGGTGAGATGGGCGTTTTCATTCAGGATACGACGGAATTCGTCCACATCCTCTTCTTTGAGTGAAAGCCCGGCTGCCATGGGGTGGCCGCCCCACTTGATGAAAAGATGCTCAGCCGCCTTCATCTCGTCGTACATGGAGTAGGCTTCAATTGAACGGCCGGAGCCCTTGGCACAGTCCTCTCCACGCGTAATGACAAAGGTCGGGTGATAGTAGGTTTCCTTAATCCGGCCTGCCACCAGCCCTGCGATGGATTCGTGGATGTCGGGCAGGAAGAGGACGATGACGGGATTCTTCTCCAGGTCATAGTCCTTCATCAGGGCCAGACCTTCGTTTACCCCCTGCTCCGTCAAGGCCTTGCGCTCGTCGTTCATGGTGACAATCCGGGCGGCGAGGGGGGCGGCCTCCTCGGGGGTCTTCGCAAGAAGCAAGTCCATGGCCAGGGCCGCCGTATCGAGCCGCCCTGCCGCGTTTAGGCAGGGCCCCAGGACAAAACCGAAAGTATATGATGTAAAAGGCTTGTCGGATAAGTCCTTCCGTTCAATCAAAGCCTTCAGGCCCGGATTCGTCGTATTCTTCATGGCCTCTAAGCCGTACTTCACAATGACCCGGTTTTCTTCCTTTAAGGGCATGACGTCACAGACCGTAGCAAATGCGGCGTTCCCGAGGAATTCGTCCGCCTCTGCCCTGTCGATTCCACAGGCCTCGTATAGGGCAATGACAAACTTCCAGGCCACGACAGCTCCGCAGATTTCCTTGAAGGGATAGGCGTCACCCGCCCGGTGCGGGTCGATGACCGCGTCAGCGTGAGGGAGGGTTTCCACTTTCACGGCCTTTGCGTCGACTGACGGATGTTTGCTTTCGGCATTGTCTTTTGCCCCCTCTGCTGCCTTCGGTCCATCTTCGGCCTGAGAAGCTGCTCCTGCGGTTCCGGATTCCGAACCTGCCTCCATCCGGTAAGGAACCTGGTGGTGGTCTGTGACAACAACCTTCATGCCAAGCTCGAGGGCCAGCGATGTCGCGTCGTCCGCAGCGATCCCGTTATCACAGGTGATGATGCAGCCGATACCGTCGTCCTTTGCTGCCCGCACCATATTCGGGTTCAGTCCGTAGCCGTCCTCGATCCGCCGGGGGATGGCATAATCGGCTTCGGCCCCGGCCCTGCAGAGACCGGAAAGCAGGATATAGGTCGAGTTGATGCCATCCACGTCGTAGTCGCCGATGACGCGGATTTTTGTACCGGTTTCTATAGCCTCTTTGATGATAGAGACGCCCCTGTCCAGGTCTGTCATGAGGTGGGGGTCAGAGAGGTCATCGATACCGGGATTGAAGTAACTTTTCATCTTCTCTTCCGGCACGCCACGGTTCACGGCAATCCGCGCCGTCACCTGGTCTATACCGCACTCTTCCGCAATCGCAGCAAAGTCCGCCCGTTTCCCGTACACCATCCATTTTTCGTTATTCATAAATTACACTTTTCCGCACGCCGCCTGTTTTTCGTTATTCAAAAATCACGCATTTTCGTACGCCGCCTGCTTTTCGTTATTCAAAAATTACACTTTTCCGCACGCCGCCTGCTTTTCGTTATTCAAAAATTACTTTTTGTCAAAAAGCGGAACATTTTGATCTTTTTCCGACCGAGTATCCCCATGTCTTGCAAAAATTTGTTGCACAAAAATAGAAAAATAGGAACATTCTTTTTGTATGAAAGAGAATGTTCCCATTGAAAATTTTTGTTTAGCAGAAATATGGAGACAATTTTTCTCCAGCCTGCCTTTTTGTTCCCAAAATCCGGAAAATTCAGGATTTTCCAAGTATCACATTTGATACTTTTCCATGCAGAAGCTCAATCAGCGAGCGCAGCCGTGATGATGGCCATGGAGTAGACTTCCTCACCGTTGCAGCCGCGGGAAAGATCATTGATGGGGGCATTCAGGCCGAGAAGGATGGGGCCGTATGCCGCGAAGTTTCCGAGCCGCTGGGCAATCTTGTAGCCGATGTTGCCGGCATTGATGTCGGGGAAGATGAAGGTGTTGGCATGGCCGGCCACCTCGGAATCGGGTGCCTTGGTCTTTGCAACCCGGGGAGAAACGGCAGCGTCGAACTGCAGCTCGCCCTCGATGGGAAGGTCAGGATACTTGGCCTTGGCCTTGGCAGCAGCATTTCTCATCTTGTCTACGTCCTCGCCCTTGCCGGAACCCAGTGTGGAGTAGGAAAGGAAGGCAACCTTGGGATCTACGCCGAATACCCGGGCGCAGGAAGCAGCCTCGCCGGCAATTTCCACAAGCTCGTCCTCTGTAGGCTTGATATTGATGGCGCAATCTCCCATGGCCAGGACCTCGCGATCACCGGTTGCGGCATCACGGACAAGAATGAATACGGAAGAAACGATGGAGTTGCCCGGCTTCGTCTTGATGAGCTGCAGAGCAGGACGGACCGTGTCGGCCGTCGAATACGTAGCGCCGCCGAGAAGGCAGTCTGCAACGCCCATCTTTACCAGCATGGTGCCGAAGTAGTTGGCTCCGGAAAGGAAGCCCTTGGCCTGCTCGGGAGTGACGCCCTTGGACTTACGAAGCTCGCAGAACATAGATACCATCTCGTCGAAGCGATCGTAATTGTTGGGATCGATAAGGGTGGCGCCATTGATATTGTAGCCGGACTCTTCAGCAGCTGCCCGGATGTCCTCAGGCTTGCCGAGAAGGATGGGCTTCAGGAAGTTCGAAGCCAGGAGACGGGAAGCCGCCTCAAGGATTCGGGGGTCCGTGCCCTCAGTGAAAACAATGCTCTTGGGATTTTTCTTCAGCTTGGCAATCATTCCGCCAAAACCGTACTCGCTCATTTTGTACCCCTTTTCAAGAATAATGTAGGAATATGAAGTTTGTAAGTAATCGTCTGCCTGCAGCCCGGATTTCAAAAAATCCTTCGCAGACAACCTGTACTATATTAACAGAAAAAGTACACATTTCAAGCAATGTAAGCGCTTGCATTTCAGAAAGTACGATGTAACGAAGTTGCATTTTTTCCTCAGGCGTGCCAGCTTCTCTGCTTTGCGCCCTTTCAGAGGAGCCTCTTGCTGCATCAAACCTCATCGATAGCATGACCGATGTCGTGCCGCATGTACTTGTTTTTGAAATCCACCCACTCCGTTGCCTCGTAAGCCTTTTCCCGGGCATCGCGGAGGTCTTTGCCGAGAGCCGTAATACCTAGGACCCGGCCCCCGTTCGTGACAACAGTCCCGTTCTCATCGAACTTCGTTCCGGCGTGAAAGCAGAAATATTCTTTATTATCGAATTTGTCGAGACCGGAAATGGGAAATCCCTTTTCATAGGAGACAGGATAGCCATCTGAAGCGAGGACAACGCAGACCGCCGCGTTGTCGGCGAACTTCAAATCGACCTTTTCAAGTGTCCCGTCGATGCAGGCTTCCATGACGTCGATGATGTCCGTTTCCATCCGGGGCAGGACCACCTGGGCCTCCGGGTCACCGAAGCGGCAGTTGTATTCAAGGACCTTGGGGCCTGCCGGCGTAAGCATGAGGCCGAAGAAGATGACGCCCTGGAAGGGCCTGCCTTCGGAGGCCATGGCGTCCACAGTCTTCTGATAGATGTGCTCCTTGCAGAACCTGTCAACCTCCGGCGTGTAGTAGGGAGCAGGGGAAATATTTCCCATGCCGCCGGTATTGAGGCCCTGGTCTCCGTCCTTGGCTCTCTTATGATCCATGGCGGATGCCATGATTTTCACGGTTTTCCCATCCACAAAAGAAAGAACGGAAACCTCAGGCCCGGTCATGAATTCTTCTATGACAATCTCGTCTCCGGAAGCCCCGAATTTCCTGTCTTCCATGAGTTCCTTCACTCCGGCGTCCGCTTCCTCTTTCGTCTCACAGATAAGAACACCCTTGCCGAGAGCCAGGCCGTCGGCCTTCAATACGATAGGAAACTTTGCTGTCTTTAAATACTCTCTCGCTTCCTCCGGAGAATGCATGACCGCATACTCTGCCGTCGGAATCCCATACTTCTTCATCAGGTCCTTGGAAAAGGCCTTGGATCCCTCGAGAATGGCCGCATTCTTCCTCGGTCCGAAGACCCGGAGACCCTTGGCTTCGAATGCGTCCACGATGCCGCCGACAAGCGGGTCATCCATTCCGACAATCGTAAGGTCGATCTTCTTCTCCTCGGCGAAAGCTGTCAGCTTGTCAAACTCCATAGCCCCTATGGGGACACACTCGGCAAGAGCCGCGATGCCGGCGTTGCCCGGGGCGCAGTAAATTTTGTCTACGCGGGGAGACTTTGCGACACTTGTCACAATCGCATGTTCTCTTCCGCCACTGCCTATTACAAGGACTTTCATGCAGGCTCCTTTCAAATATTTCTGTAAATGTGCAGGCCAAAACCGGGGTTCGTTACATTTGGTACCCATTCGCCGAAAACACGCGGGTCAATTTGGCTGGTCTGTTACATTTGGCACCCATCCAACATCTATTTGATATGTGCTACGCCGTCGATTACATCGACCCTGCCCTGCGAGATGAGCTCGATGGCCTTGGAGAGAATGATCCACTCGGCCTGCTCCATGACACGCTTCTGCAGGGTTTCAGGGGTGTCACCTTCTTCGATATAGACGGCCTTCTGAATGATGATGGGGCCGGTGTCCGTGCCCTCGTCCACGAAGTGGACAGTAGCCCCGGTGACCTTCACGCCGCGCCGCAGGGCTTCTTCATGCACTTTCAGACCGTAAAAGCCCTTGCCGCAGAAGGATGGAATAAGCGAGGGATGAATATTGATGATGCGGTTGGGGTAAGCCCGGATGATTTCAGGCGGTACAACCACCAGGAAGCCGGCAAGAACAATCAGATCCGGCTCAGCCGCGTCGATTGCGGTTTTCAGCGCTTCATTGAAGATTTCCCGTGACGGGTAAGATTTCGGGGAAATAACCTCGCCCTCAATGCCATGCTTTGCAGCCCGCTTCAGGGCGAAAGCGTCGCCATTGTTGCTGATAACCTTGGCAATGCGGACTTCCTTCAGATTCCCGTTCTCGACATTGTCGATGATGGCCTGCAGGTTCGTTCCCCCGCCGGACACGAGTACTACTATGTTGAACATAATTTCACTCCGTTTGTAAGCGATTTCACATGCTGTAACCCACCGGTCCCGGAATATATTCCATCTCCGATCCGGTGCAAACGTCTTTCACTCCAGTTCTGGGCCTTTCATACCGAATCTTCGGCTTTCACATCAGGTCCACGCCCTTCTCACCGTCTGCGATTTTTCCGATGACGTAAGGCGTATCGCCTGCTGCTGCTATGGCCTTCTTTGCTGTCTCAACTTCAGCAGGGTCTACGGCCAGCACCATTCCGATACCGCAGTTATAAGTATTGTACATCATGTGCCAGTCGATATTTCCGGTCTTCTGCAGGAGCTTGAAGATGGCGGGCATCTCGTAGGAGTCCTTTTCGATGACGGCCCGCTTGCCTTCCGGAAGCATTCTCGGAACATTTTCATAGAAGCCGCCGCCCGTGATGTGGCTCGCCGCCTTCACGGTAACTCCTGCCTTCTTCAATTCCTTGAAAGCGTGTACATAGATCCGGGTCGGTGTCAGGAGGGCGTCACCAAGCGTGGCTCCGCCCAACTCGTCGAACTTAGTCTTAAGGCCCTCGGGGGTCATATACTTTTCAAATACCTTCCGCACAAGAGAGAAGCCGTTCGAATGAACACCGCTTGATGCCATGCCGAGAAGCACATCCCCATCTTTTAAGTTCTCTCCGGAGATGATGTCCTTCTGATCCACGACGCCGACTGTGAAACCGGCAAGGTCGTATTCGTCTTCAGGCATAAGACCGGGATGCTCAGCGGTCTCGCCTCCAATCAGGGCACAGTCGGACTGCCTGCAGCCTTCCGCAACACCCTTGACAATGGCAGCAATCTTTTCAGGATAATTCTTCCCGCAGGCGATATAGTCAAGGAAGAAAAGAGGCTCCCCGCCGGCACAGGCGATGTCGTTCACACACATGGCCACGCAGTCAATGCCGACAGTATCATGCTTGTCCATCAGGAAGGCCAGTTTTATCTTCGTTCCAACCCCATCCGTTCCGGAAACAAGGGTCGGATGCTCCATATTTTTGAAGCTGTCCATGGAGAAGGCTCCGGAAAAACCTCCGATTCCGCCCAGTACCTCAGGACGCATCGTGGTCTTCACATATTCCTTCATGAGCTCCACGGACTTGTATCCCGCTTCAATATCCACACCAGCAGATTTGTAATCCATAGCTTTACCCTTTCCAAAATTGAAATTCATAATTCATAATGCACGGTCTAAATGCATAATGCATAATTCATAATGCATAATGAATTCTCAGCCCATAATTTCCAAAATACCTAATGCTTAATACTTAATTTATTATTGAATACAGCATAATTCGTAAAGCAAAACGCTTAGCAACTTGCAATTATGCATTATGCATTATGCATTATGCATTATGAATTCAAATAGGCCTTGTGGCCAACCTTCTGAAGTTCCGCGTCCTTCTCCATGACTTCTTCCTTCATGTCGGAAGCCATCTTTTCAACAGCTGCCCGGACCTTTTCATCGGAAATGGCCAGAATTTTCGCCGCAAGGATGCCCGCATTCTTGGCTCCGTTAATGGCGACAGTGGCAACAGGCACACCTGACGGCATCTGCACGATTGAATAGAGGGAGTCGACGCCGCCGAGGTCCGAAGTCTTCATAGGAATTCCGATGACAGGCAGATGGAAAATCGCAGCGCACATACCGGGCAGGGCTGCCGCTTTTCCGGCGCCTGCAATCATGACCTTGATGCCCCGGGCCTCCGCGCCCTTTAAGTACTCGACCAACTCATCTGTCTGCCGGTGGGCGGACAGAATCCGCATCTCATAGCTTACGCCCAGCTTGTCCAGAACATCTGCCGCTTGGCTCATGACAGCCATGTCGCTGTCGGAACCCATCACTATCGAAACTTCTGCCATGTCTCTTCCTCCTTGATTTCGTTACATCGAGCGCCCATTGGCAAATAACCAAAGTCGCAATTAAAAGACATTGTTACATCCGGCACCCACTTGCCGCCGGCAGGCGTCGCAAAAAAAGCTTTGCATTACATCCGACGCCCACATTATTTCCCTGTCAGCGCTTTCAGCGGTATATTCAGGTCCTCGGTGCCGGGGACAACAAAAAGGCCGTCTTCAATGACGGGAATTTCTTCGCCCTCTGCCGTAACAGCCCAAATGCCCTTAAGTTCTTCGAAGGGAATCGTGATATCCGTGTGGCAGCCGAAATATGCCCTTTCGGGATCCGTCTTTCTGAGATCTGAAATTTCATTCGAGCGGGCAATTATAAATTTTCCGTCCGGATTCTTCGTCTCCACGTCTTCCTCATAGGAATAGCAGGTATCCCCGAAGGCGAAATGGGGACCGGTCTTTTCGGCAATCAATATCGGGAGTTTTCCCTCGATGCCGAATTTCCGCCCCATCCTGTAGGCCTCGGTATTGGTCCCAATGGCGAATTCGCCCATGGGCAGCGTCTCGTGGAAGTTCAGGATATTTTCATAGATGAGTTTTTTCCCATCGGCCGGGTCAGAGAAGTTCGAACAGCCGTAGTCCGTCACCAAACCATCCTTCACTTCGAAGAAGAGGTCCTTATACTCAAAGCCGGATATAAAGACATGAGAGACAAAAAGGCGGCCGTTCGTACCTTTGAGAACCGGCGAAGTAAAGCACTCGCCGACAGGAATATTGACGTCAGCCGTGCAGTTTTCGAAGTTTGTTTCGGTGACCGGATTTGTCAGAGGGTGGAGGGAGACGACGAGATCTGTATTATTCCCGCCCCTGCCGACGATGTGTGCCTTCACTCCCCGGTCAAGCACGTCGATGATGGCCTGCTGCATAGTCTGCCATTTCCCGTTGTCGAGGGTGTTGATGCGCATGGTTTCGTTCATGATTTCCTCGAAGTCGGGACCGATGGAGGGCTGGGGGAATGATATGATGGTAAAGCAGCGCTCGTCCTGGGGAATGAAGCGATTCGTAAGGATCGTGTTCTTCGTGCGCCGCTCTGAGAGAATGGCCGCCTGCCTGTCCGTATATGAATAGCACTCCGGCTTTTTGACTGGCTCAAAATCCGGTAGGCCGAAGACCTCGATAACAGCCGGACCGCCGAAGACAGCTGCCGCTTCCTTCCGTTCCTGAAGGGCAGTTTCATTGACTTCCAATGTCCGCTCCGCAAATTTTCTGTCCATGAATAATGCTGAATCGTTCTTGTGATCAAAATCCAGCTGTGGATTGACCGCAGTCGAATAGGCGCCGGACTCGCCGAATGTGGTCCGGAAGAAAGAGAAGTCATTCGTATGGGTAAATAGAGCCGTAAAGCCCCGCTCCGCGAAGAGCTCAGCCGCCCGCTTCACGACCCGCTCCATACCGATGGGATAGTGAATGGCCACGGTCTTCTTTTTGGAAGCGTCCTTCCCCATGACGGCAAAGCCGTTGATGAAACCATCCACATAGGTCCGGGCCGCCTTCTCGATAAAAGCGCTTTCCTTGGCAGCAAAATATTCGGCCAGGCCGGTCTCGTTTTCCGTGAGATAGTGCCCGTACTTTCTCAAATAGACGGTATTTGTCAGGTCCGAATCCATGACAATGGAGCGGATGTAAGTGCTTCCATTCACAAGTTCGTCCTTGCTGTCCGTGTAGAAAATCTCGACATTGTCCGTATAAAATGAGCGCATGTCGGCAAGGACATCGTCCGTCGCGTCGGGCACCGTATCTTCGCACCCGCCCCCGTCAGCCCCGGCGAAGCGAATATCGCACTCGACCTCTATGAAAAGCTCTGCGAAGAGGGTCAGGTAATCCTTTCTGCCCTCGAGCACGTAAGGAATCAAGGCAAGGATATCAGTATATAATAATGAGAGGGCCCTTCCCAGTTCACCGCCCAACACGCTGACCGCATAGGCCGGATTCATGTAGCTCATGGGATAAGCTTCGGGCAGGGCGTCTGCATAGAAGGCCTGCGTGTCCATACTATTATCAGCGGACAATGCGAAGAGATTCTCTAAAATCTCCCCCACCCTGCGGAAATAAGGCCTTGTCTCCTCCTGGGCAATCTGCCTGACCTTGTCCTCCGCAAGGTCAAAGCGCTCTTTCATTGTATCATCAAAATCTGTCATTTTTCTGTTTCTAAAAATCCGCCCTGTTTGAGGGCACTGCACTCTATCTATAAAAACCAAATGTGAGGGGTTACGTTATTCTAACCAATCAGTATACCCGTCATGTAGACGAGGATGTATGCTGCAAAAGCGATTCCCGGAATCAATACCGCAAGGACCCTCACGAGGGTATTAAATGTGTTGTCCCGAAAATCGCGGACACCCGTGATAAAGAAAAAGAGATCCGCAAACATGGACATAAAGGAAAGGACCCCTGCCCAGCGCATGAAAGTCCCGGACGGCAAGGCGCCCAGCGTCAGAAGGGCCAGAAAGCCAAGCGTCACAAGGGCAATCAGTATCATTATGACCGACCTTCTCCGAATCGGGCTTTTTCTTCTGCGTCTCCAGTTTCTAGCCAAAGTTTATTCCTTTTTGCTGCACATTAATTCCGGCAGGCTGGTTTACCGTTCTGAAAGTCTCTACAGACCATCACTGTCATTGCGGAATGCTTCTTTCATCATTCTCCCCTTCGTCCTTGGGCACCCGAACGAAGAAGCCACGGAAAAGGAAATATCCAACCATTCCTCCGACCGTGTTCAGGATGACATCGTCGATGTCACAGGAACCTGTGGCGGAAACCAGTTGAATAACTTCCACCAAAACGGACAGGGCGCAGGAGACGCCTGTCACCATTGTCCCCGCGTGACTCCGCGGGTAGCGGAAAAGGGACGCGAAGAGGAAGCCGAAGGGAATGAAGCAGACGATATTTCCGACGAAGTTCAGAAAGAAATAACGGCATCCGAGCTTTCGAAAGCGAACAAACGCCCGAATGATTTCCTTGAATGGAATAAAATTGTTGGAAAAGCCCCCTCCGGGCCGGCCCAGTCCCTCAGCGAAAAAGAGAAAGTAGGTCAGAATTACCAGGTAAAAAATCAAGGCCAGAATCCGGGCCGTAAAGGGCAGGGGGAAGGTGTTTTTCTTCCGCTTATCCGTACTCACTTCCGGGCTCCGTATTCCTTATAATAATCATCAATCCGGCCTTTGATTTCATCGTCAATGATGGTTCGGCCCTTATATGGCTTGTTCCAGAGGGTTTCAACAACCTCGCTCATCGTGACGATGGCCCCGGTCTTCATGCCGAAAGACTCGCCGATTTCCTCAAGGGCTCCCCTGTCTCCAGTTCCCCGCTCCTGGCGGTCGACAGATACTATAAGGCCAACGACGGAGCAGTCTGCTTGGGCCTTGATCAGGGGATAGGTCTCTCGAATGGAAGTCCCGGCTGTCGTCACGTCTTCGATAATCAGAACCCGGTCCCCGTCCTTGATCGGAGCACCAAGGAGTTTGCCGCCCTCACCGTGGTCCTTCTCTTCCTTGCGGTTGGCGCAGTAGCCCACATCAACTCCGTCCCGTTCGGACAACGCGATGCTTGCAGCTACGGAAAGGGGAATACCCTTGTAGGCAGGGCCGAAGAGGATATCGAAGTCTGTGCCAAAGGTACTCTCAATGGCTTTCGCATAGTACTCACCCAGCTTTTTAAGTTGGGAGCCTGTCCGGTAAAAACCGGTATTTACGAAAAACGGGGTCTTCCGGCCGCTCTTCGTCACGAAGTCACCGAATTTCAGGACTTCGGAATCGACCATGAAGTGTATGAATTCTTCTTTGTATTGTTCCATCTCTCTCTCCTGTCAGGACGGGGAGCGAAGGGCGGTAAAGTTCTGTCTTCGCCTTCGTCTCGCCGCTCACTAAGCCGCCTCTATACTACGGCGCCAATGATATCTCGAATATCCGCAATACTATTCTCCCGCATATACTGCGCCATGCCGGCGAGGATGTCCTCGGTGGCGCGGGGATTGCGGAAATTGGCCGTGCCGACAGCAATGGCGGTGGCACCGGCCAGCATCATTTCGATGGCGTCCTCGGCTGTCGCAATGCCGCCCATTCCGATGATGGGAAGAGATACAGCATGACTCGCCTCATAGACCATGCGAACAGCCACAGGGTGGACCGCAGGTCCGGAAAGGCCGCCGGTTCTATTTGCAAGTACGAAACGCCTTGTCTTCACGTCGATTTTCATTCCGGTGATGGTATTGATGAGAGAAAGGCCGTCCGCCCCGCCCGCTTCACACGCTTTCGCCATGTCGGCGATGCTGGTGACGTTGGGGGAAAGCTTCATGATGACCGGCTTCTTTGAAACCTTCTTCACCTCCCGAGTGACCTTCTCGGCTTCCTTCGGATCTGTGCCGAAGGCGATACCGCCCTGCTTGACATTGGGACAGGAAATATTGATTTCCAGGGCATCGACAGCATCCTCGTCGGAGAGACGTTCTACCACGTCCTTATATTCCCCCACTGAATGGCCGCAGACATTGACGATGACCTTCGTTCCTGCCCGGGCGAGAAAAGGCAGATCCCGGCTCACGAAGGTATCGATGCCGGGATTCTGAAGCCCGATGGCATTGAGCATTCCGCTCGGAGTCTCCGCCAGCCTCGGTGTCGGATTTCCCTCCCAGGGGTCCCGGGAAACGCCCTTCGTGACAACTGCTCCGAGATGGGACAGATTCACGAACTCCCCGTATTCCGCCCCGCTGCCGAAAGTTCCGGAGCAGGTCATGACGGGATTCTGAAAATTCACCCCGGCTATGGACACCTCGGTATGCAAATCCGGAATTATATTATTACCAATCATAGAAATTCTCTCAAGAAAATGTCAGCACTTTCAAAAATTATGCACTATGTAATAATTATGCATTATGCATTGTGAATTATGCATTTAATTCTGCATTATGCATTTAACTCAGATCCACATCCCCGGCCCGGAATACGGGTCCGTCCGCGCAGACCCGGGCATTCTTCACCTTGCTGTGGTCATCGACGGAGGTCGTTTTCACGACACAGCCCAGGCAGGCCCCGATGCCGCAGGCCATACGCTCTTCCATGGAGATATAGCAGGGGATATTCTTTTCCTCTGCAAGCGCTTTCACAGCGGCAAGCATGGGTTTGGGCCCACAGGCATAGATGACGTCAGGCGTCAGATCATTGGCCTTAACCGCATCAATGACATTGCCTTTCATACCGGTCCGACCGGATTCAGTGGCGACAAATGTGCTGCCCCCGGCGGCATTGAATTCGTTCAATAGAAACGGTTCGTCCAGATACCCCATGACGGCCATTTTGTCTCCGGTCAGTTTCTCAAAGAGCCCCAGCATAGGAGGAACTCCAATGCCGCCCCCGATGACCATGGGGCGCTTCATTGGAATGTCCAGAGGAAAACCGTTTCCCAAAGGGGCCATGATGTCAAGTGCATCCCCGGCAGTAAGTTCCGCCACAGCCTTCGTCCCCTCTCCCTTCATCCGATAGACGAGGCGGAGGGTACCCGCTTCCTTATCTATTTCACAGATACTGATGGGACGGGGCAGAAGGTGGCTCTTATCGCCCAGGTAGAGATTAACGAACTGGCCCGGAACGGCAGTTTTTGCTGCAGAAGTCTCAAGCCGCAGGGAATATATGCCCGGCTGCAGACTCTCCTGACTTACAACATTTGCTTTTTCAAAATGTTTCTCTGTCATTATGTCAGATTCAGACCGCCAAAATCTTTGGCAACATAGAAATACGGTTCCCTCCTAATAGGGGAGGAAAAGGTATGGGGTTACATTAGTAATAATCCTCAGAGACCGATGGAGGAAGCGATGTCGGCCTTCATGTCGAGAACCGCCCGGCGGGAAGCTTCAGCGAAATCCTTCTCCCCGTAAGTGTCCCGGTACTTCTCGTTCTGCCAGGCAGCGATGATACCCCGGGAGGAATTCACAATGGCTCCCAAACCGTCGCTATTAAAGAAGGCCTTGAGGTCCTTGCCCTTACCGCCCTGGGCCCCGTAGCCAGGAACCAGAATGTAAGCCTTTTTCATGACCTTGCGAAGACGCTCGCCCACTTCCGGGTATGTCGCACCGACAACAGCTCCGATGTCGGAATATTCGCCGTGGAGGGACTCGGCACCCCAAATATTTACCATCTGAGCCACGTATTCATAGAGAGGTTTGCGCACGTCTTCCGCTTCATTTGAAAGGCGGCCGGCATAGACTGATGCTCCGCTTACAGGCATGCCGGAAAGCTTATCGTCCTCGGCCAGCATCCGGTCCTGGAACTCGCCGGAAGAGGGATTCGAAGTCTTCGTCAGAACGAAGAGACCCTTGTCATGGGCCTTTGCTACATCGACGAAGGGTTTGACCCCGTCTGAACCCAGGTAGGGATTGACAGTAGCAAAGTCAGCATCAAAGGGGGCGAACTCCTTGGCCCCGATATGCACGGTGCCGATATGGCCGTCCGCGTAGGCCTGGGACGTGGAGCCGATGTCCCCCCTCTTGATGTCTGCGATGACGATGAGGCCCTTCTCGTGGCAGTAGTCGATGGTCTTCTTGTAGGCAACAAGGCCCGGCAGACCGTAGCGCTCATACATGGCGGACTGAGGCTTCACCGCGGGAATGAGATCAGCAGTCGAATCAACAATTGACTTATTGAACTCGAAAAGAGCCTCCCCGGCAGCCTCAAGGCTCTCCCCGTGGCGGCTTACAGCCTCATCGAGTATGTGGGGCGGCACCATGGAAAGGGCCGGGTCCAGACCGACCACAATCGGAGCCTTCTTCTCTTCGATTTTTTCGATCAGTTTTTCAATCATGGCATTTCTCTCCTTCTGTAGAATCTAAAATGCGGCGTGAGAAATTTGTCAATAATATAGCGCAATGCGAAAGCTGTCAGGCTTCACATATCGCGGTTACGGTCAAAAACGACGCGGCCGTCATGAATCGTCATCATTATCTTCCCGTAGACCTCCCGGCCGCCGAAGGGGGTATTCTTCCCCTTGCTGAAAAAAGTATTCGGGTCAATCGTGTAAGGGTTGTCGATGTCTGCAATTGCTATGTCGGCTGTCTTCCCGACGGAGATATCTCCCCTGTCTATACGAAGAATCCGGGCCGGATTCACACTCATCTTCTCAATGAGACGGGGCAGGGTGAGCACGCCTTTCTTCACGAGATAGGTATAGGACAAGGCAAACGACGTCTCGAGTCCCACGATACCGAAGGGGGATTCCATGAAGCCTTTCGCTTTTTCTGCCGCCGTGTGAGGGGCATGATCTGTAGAGATGACCTCGAAAGTGCCGTCGGCAAGGCCATTCAACAGAGCCTCCCGGTCCCTCTTCGAGCGGACAGGGGGATTCATCTTGTAGTTGGCATCGTCTGCTGACTGAATTTCGTCCTCGGTCAGAATGAAGTGGTGGGGGCATACCTCAGCCGTGACGTTGACCCCCTTCTCTTTAGCGGTCTTCACAAGCTCATAGGACTCGGCTGTCGAGCAGTGGCAAAGATGGAGGGGAGCCCAGGTCTCCCGGGCAAGCTCTAAGTCCCTGTACTCAATAATATTTTCCACGGCATTCGTGATACCGGGAAGGCCCAGGTCTCTCGCCCGGTCGCCGGCATTCATGACGCCCCGGACGAGATTTGCATCCTCGCAGTGGGCCAGGATCGGCACCCTGGTCTCGGCTGTAAGACGCATAGCGTCCCGAAGGAGACCCGAATCCATGACGGACTTCCCGTCCTCGGAAAAGGCCCTGCAGCCTGCATCCATGAGCTGAACCATGTCAGAGAGCTCCTGCCCCTTCATGCCCCGGGTGATGGAGCCTGCCTGAAGAACGTTTACAAGTCCAATTTTCTTTGCCCGCTCCGTCACGTCACTATACTTTTCAACCGTGTCAATGGGCGGTGTGGTATTGGGCATAGCGACAAGGGTCGTAACCCCGCCTGCTGCCGCAGCGCGGCTTCCGGACTCCAGGTCTTCCTTTTCGGTCTGGCCCGGGTCCCTTAAATGGACATGCATGTCGACAAGACCGGGAAAAGCCACAAGGCCTGTCCCGTCAAGCTCTGCAGCAGAGGCATCCGTCTCTTCCTTTGAAGAGATTTTCCCGTCATGAATATAGATATCCCCTACTGCCGGCTCGCTTGAAACTGCCGGATTTACAATCGCTATATTCCGGATGATGAGGTCAGAGGCCTGCTCCCCGGAAAAAAATTGCTGAAAAAGTCCCATGGGGCTCCTCCCTTTTCTTTTACATAAGCCCTTTTACTTTATCATACTTAGAAGGCGAAAAAAATGCCCTGGGGAAATTTTCCCCGGGGCAAATGATCAATGAATAATATTTCAGGCCGTCACAGCCTTCCGCTCATCAGCATACTTCTTGATGTTCGAGGCGTTCACGTATTTCTCTACCTCATCTCCGTCTACGACGACCAGAGTGGGCGCCTGCATGATGCCGTACTTTGCAGTCAGGTCCTCTTCCTTCTCGGCGTCAATGATGACGTACTCAAGGTCAGACATGTACTCCTTTGCCTTGGCACAGTTGGGGCAGGTAGAAGTTGTGAAGAGGTAGCGGACTGGGCCGCTCTCGTAGTCAGTATCCTCAGCATTTACATTGACGGAAATGATCGCATCTTTCAAATTCGGGATATCAGCAGCTACTTCGTCTTCCGGAACGAAGACCTTGTAGGCGATATCTGCAAGGCTGCCGGAATCGCTCTTTTCAGGGTTTACATTATTCTCGAAAAAGCGAATCTGACCGGCCTCGGACCTCTCAGCCTCTTCCACCGTCTTCTTCACAGGCGGGGTAATTTTCTTATAAGCAGAACCGTTTACGTCATAAAGCTTGCGGTCCTTGTATTCCTGGGCCTTGCCTTCGTTCCAGTTCTGAACAGGCCGATAATAGCCGGTGATTCGGGAATAGACTTCCGTCGGCTTGCCGCAGTGGGGGCAGGTCTTCTGTTCGCCTGAAAGATAGCCGTGCTCTTTGCAGACAGAGTAGGTGGGCGAAATCGTGTAGTAGGGCAGACGGTAGTTTTCAGCGATCGTACGTACCAGCTTGGCAGCGGACTTCCAACTCGGAAGTTTTTCGCCGAGGAAGGTATGGAAAACGGTACCGGAGGTGTAGAGAGTCTGCAGCTCGTCCTGGATGTCCAGGGCATCGAAAACGTCAGCCGTATAGCCCACGGGCAGGTGGGAAGAATTCGTGTAGTAAGGTGTCTCACCCGGCTCGCCCGCTGTGATGATGTCGGGGAACTTCTCCCGGTCGTGCTTGGCCAGACGGTAGGACGTGGATTCTGCCGGTGTCGCCTCAAGATTGTAAAGGTCGCCGTACTGCTCCTGGTAGTCCTTCAGGCGCTCCCGCATATGATTCAGGACTTCCTTGGCAAACTCCTGGGTCTCCTCGTGGGTGAGATCCTTTCTGAGCCACTTGGCATTCAGACCGGCTTCGTTCATGCCGACGAGACCGATGGTGGAGAAGTGATTATTAAAAGTGCCCAGGTAGCGCTTCGTGTAAGGGTAAAGGCCCTCGTCAAGAAGCTTTGAAATCACGGTCCTCTTGATCTTGAGGGACCGGGCCGCTATGTCCATCAGATGGTCGAGACGCTTGTAGAAATCGTCCTTGTCCGCTGCCTGATAGGCGATTCTCGGAAGATTGATGGTGACAACTCCGACACTTCCTGTTGACTCGCCGGAGCCGAAGAAGCCGCCGGACTTCTTCCGAAGTTCTCTCAGGTCCAGACGGAGTCTGCAGCACATGGAACGGACATCGGAGGGTTCCATATCCGAATTGATATAATTCGAGAAATACGGAGTGCCGTACTTGGCTGTCATTTCAAAGAGAAGTTTATTGTTCTCAGTCTCGGACCAGTCGAAGTCCTTCGTAATGGAATAGGTAGGAATCGGGTACTGGAAGCCGCGGCCGTTGGCATCGCCCTCGATCATGACCTCGAGGAAGGCCTTGTTCACCATATCCATTTCCTTCTTGCAGTCCTTATAGCAGAAGTCCTGCTCTTTGCCGCCGACAATGGCCGGAAGCTCAGCAAGATCGTTCGGCACGGTCCAGTCGAGGGTGATATTCGTGAAAGGTGCCTGGGAGCCCCAGCGGGAAGGGGTGTTGACCCCGTAGATGAAGGACTCGATGCACTTCTTCACTTCTTCGTATGAAAGATTGTCCGCCTTAACGAAAGGGGCAAGGTAGGTGTCGAAGGATGAGAAGGCCTGAGCTCCTGCCCACTCGTTCTGCATTATTCCCAAGAAATTCACCATCTGGTTGCAGAGGACGGAAAGGTGCTTGGCGGGAGCAGAAGTAATCTTCCCCCGGATGCCGCCGAGTCCTTCCGTAATGAGCTGTTTCAATGACCAGCCCGCGCAGTAGCCCGTCAGCATGGAAAGGTCGTGGATATGCATGTCGCAGTTCCGGTGGGCGTCCGCGATTTCCTGGTCATAGATTTCAGAAAGCCAGTAGTTTGCCGTGATGGCACCGGAGTTTGACAGAATCAGACCGCCGACCGAATATGTAACGGTGGAATTTTCCTTCACGCGCCAGTCCTCGGTCTTTAAGTAAGAGTTCACGACGTCCGAGTAATCGAGAATCGTGGACTTCATATTCCGCATCTTCTCCCTCTGCTTGCGGTAGAGGATATATGCCTTTGCCACCTCGTTGTAGCCTGTATTTTCAAGAACGGCTTCGGCCGAGTCCTGGATATCCTCGACCTCAATCTTGTCATTCCTGACCTTCGACTGAAAATCGGACGTGACCCGAAGAGAAATCATCTCCAGAATATCCTTCGTATAGGCACTCCCCGTCGCGTCAAAGGCCTTCCGAATGGCCTCCTCAATCTTCGATAGGTCGAACTCCCTGACTTCCCCGTCTCTTTTTACAACTTCAAGCATCTCGCTTCTCCTCTTTCTATAGAAAATAGAACACAAAGGTTTCAAAAATCGATAGGGTATACGCACCGCGGGCAAATCCCTCTTGCGCGTGCATTGTTACCATACCAAAGATATTGGGGGAAAGCAAGGCAAAAAATACCATATCTAGTTGTTTGACCGGTCAGGCGGTTACAAGCTGTAGGTAAAAATTCGACTTTGAAAAAACGTCCGAAAGTAACCTCTCTCCGTCTCATCTGACAAATCTTGTAATAAAAGCATTCTTTGAGTGGCAGAATTTTTCGTGCAAAGTGTCCAGCACATATTGTAGCCTTTCTCCGAAGCAGCTACTATATTCAGTGGTTTAATCGAGTAGAAGGATTTCATCCTCCTACTCGATGCAGCAACGCTGCAACCAGCTCGTTGCCTAACAAAAGCAGCCCTGCCGAAGAGGCAGGGCTGCACATACTTTGCAATAGTCTAAACTCAATTGCTTTTTCTTGTTGAAAGAAATGTAAGTTCCCGCACGACTTCCGCATCACCCGGAAAGTTCGCCACGTAATCTCCCGCAGCCGCGCAGGCACTGTCGAAGTCCAGGAGCTTTTCATAGACGGCGATGAGCTCCCGCTTGAGATCCCGCATGTCCCCGCTTGCAATGTCCGGTATTGCAAGGCCGGCCAGGATTGCATCCTTTGCCTTGTCATAGGAGGAAACAGCCTCATAGACCCGGGCAATCAGAAGGCACTCTTCACCGGTCAGTGTTTTTTTCTCTTCCTGGTAGGACTCGACTGCCGCCACGGCATCGTCTGTCTTCCCGTCAGCGGCTGTCAGCCTGGCCAGGGAGAGTTTCGCTTCGTCGATTCCCTTTTCCGCCGCATTCCGATAGGCTGATTCAGCTGCAGGCGTCTGTCCCAGAAGCTCATAGACCTTGCCCCGGTAGAAGTAGTCATTCCCACTGTCGCTGCCGGCTCCAAGGGCCTTGCTCAGGTACTCTGTCCCCTTGTCGGAAAGGCCTTGGGCCATGAGGTTCCTATAGATTGCAATGTAGCAGTCGTAATCCGTCGGGTCTGCAGCAATGGCGCTGTCATAATCGGAAAGGGCCTTCTCCTGCTCCCCCTCGAGAAGATACATGCTGCCTCGCAGAAACCAGGCCTCGGCATCCTTCTCATCCAGTCCCGTCAGAGAGTCCAGTGTTGTCAGGGCCTCGGCCTGGCTGCCGCCCAGGTAGTCCGCCGTTGCCAGATAAAAACAGATGTCCCGCTCTTCGGGCCCGACCGTGTATTTCGACTGGCCGAGCGCCTCCTTAAATGAAGCAGCCGCACCGGCATAGTCCCCGGCCTTCATGGCCGTAATTCCGGCTTCCTTCAATTCTGTCTGCTTCGCCCGGTCCGTGCTGCCACAGGCTGTGAGACTTAAAGCCAGGGCGATGGCTGTCCCCGCCGCGGAAATTTTTGTAATAAAGATTTTCTTCATCGTAAGTTCAAAAACGACGCTGCCGGGAGACAGCGCCGCCAAAAGTTTTTTTACTTCTCTTCCGTCTCGTCCATTGCACGGATCGCCATGCGGACCGCATCGACCTGATTCTTCAGGTGCTCGTGCATCTTCTCCGTCACAAGGACCCGGTCCCGGTTCTTCAGGGCTTCCATAATGGCCTCGTGCTCGGAAATCAGAATCGAATAGTCATCAATCTTCTTCAGATACTCGAAACGAAAGCGGTACATCTGCTCCTTCAGGTTGCGGACAATATTCACAAGCTTAGGGTTCTTGGAGCCTGTATAGATAACGTCGTGGAACTGCTCGTCTGCCTCGGCGATGGCCCGCACATCCCTGCTTTTGACCACGGTCCGGAAATGCTTCATGGCGTCAGAAAGGTCCTCGAAGTCCTCGTCGTTCATCCGCTCACAGGCGTCCCGGGCAGCCAGTTCGTCCAGCACATCCCGGATCTCCAGCACGTCTTCGAGGTCCTTCTCCGTCATGCGCGCTACATGGGCTCCCCGCCGGGGAATCGTAACGGCAAGGCCTTCCTTTTCAAGCATACGGATGGCTTCACGGACAGGAGTCCTTGAAACACCCAGTTCCTGGGCCAGATGAATTTCCATCAGACGCTCACCCGGCTGCAGATCGCCCCGCAGAATGGCATCCCGCAGGGTATGAAAGACCACATCCCGCAGGGGGAGATATGTATCAGAATTAAGTTTCAGCTGTCCGGCCAAAATATTTCTCCTTATATATAATCAGGCCTGCCCGATAGAGGGAGTACTGTCAAATGCTGTGCCTTCAGCAAGTCTCGCAGGCAGTAACGGATTCTATGCCAGGCTTCTCAGCAAGTGACATGGCCGCCTCTTCCGCTATTTCAGTGCTTCTAAAAAGCCCGAAGACCGTGGGGCCGCTCCCGCTCATTTGCGCAGCAAAGGCGCCCCCGCTTATTAGTTCGTCCTCAATGAGGGAAATTTCCGGATGCCTCAAAGCCGCCACATCCCGGAGGACATTGCCCATGCTCTTTGAGAAGTCTTTCTTCGCCTTGAGTGCCTGCACCAGGGCCGCATTATCCGGCCTATTGAAACGTTCCGGCTGTTCAACAGAAATCCTGTCATAGTCCCCGTAGGCTTCCGCTGTCAAAATCGGAAAAACAGGCTTAACCAGCACTACGGTACAGGGACCAAATGCCGGCAGGGGGGTGATTTCTTCCCCAATGCCCTGGCAAAGAGCTGTCCCTCCGGTGATACAGTAGGGGATGTCGGCACCCAAAGGCAGGGCCAGTTTCCGCAGGTCTTCATCGGAAACTTCAATAGAAAAGAGCTTCCTCACAGCCCGTAACACAGCCGCCGCATCGGCACTGCCGCCGGCAAGCCCCGCCGCTACGGGAATCCTCTTTTCAAGATATATGTCCAGACCGGAAGAAATCCCGCATTCCCTCCTCAACTCTTCCGCAGCACGGACGCAGAGGTTCTCAGGGCCAAAGGTCAGGAGACCGGCCAATGCTGAAGTTTTTTGACCTGAACCGGAAGGCGGATTCACTGCCTGTTTCCCGGCACATGGCCTCAAATCAAGCCCCGTCATGACAATCTTTCCGTCGTCCCGGGCTGTCACCGTGATGTCATCACAAAGCGTCACGGTCTGCATGACCATAGAGACAAGATGATACCCGTCATCCCGCCTGCCAGTGATGTCCAGACTGAGATTGATTTTCGCGTAGGCCTTCTCTGAAACCTGCCTTGTACCGGCCGATGCGCACGCATTTCCGGCGCCCGCCCTCTCTTCTGCACTCATGTGTATACAATATTACACTTCATGTTTTTTTTCAAGTACAGAAAGTTAGTGGTGTCTATCTGAGGGGCGAAGGGACAAAGGTCCAAAGCCTGCATTCTCCACCCACATCCGGCTCTGATTAAATATTGAGATCCTTGTAATAGGAACGGATGACGTCTGCCGAATGGTCCAGATCTGCCTGTTCCTCGGGTGCCAGGCGGATTTCGACAATTTCCTTTGCTCCGTCAGATGAAAGAATGGTCGGAACGGAAAGATAGAGGTCCGAGAGGCCGTACTGCCCCTCCAGCTTCACGGAGACAGGAAGGATGCGGTTTTCATTGAAGAGGATGGACTTGGCAATGGCCGTTGTCGAGGACGCAATGCCATAGCAGGTGTTGCCCTTCCGGGAAAAGATTTCCCACCCGCTCTGCTTCGTCCAGGCGAGGACCTTGTCCTTGGCAATCTCGTGACTGCGCGAGTCAGTCTCCTGGAGGACGTGAGGGATATTTTTCCAGCCGATAGTTGCCGTAGACCAGGACATGGTCTCCGTGTCCCCGTGATCGCCGAGGATGAAAGCCTCCACGCTCTTGGCATCGAGGTCCTAGGCCTCGGCCAGGCGGCAGCAGGCCCGGGCCGTATCGAGGGCCGTGCCGGAGCCGATGACGTGGCGGGCAGGCAGACCGGACACCTTCTGCACGTAGTATGTCATGATGTCGACGGGATTCGAAACAACGATGAAGATGCCGTCAAAGCCCGATGCCATCACGCTTTCCGTGATTGACTTAATGATGTTCATGGACGGGGTCAGCATGGCCAGACGGTCGTTCGACTCCTTGGGCATGGGAGCCGATGCCGTGATGATGACGATGTCGGCGTCGCCGCAGTCCGCGTATTCGCCTGCGTGGACATTGATGTTGCGATTCAGAAAATAGACCGCATGCTGCATGTCCATGGCTTCGGCGTAAGCCTTGTCCTTATTGATGTCGATGATGATGACCTCCTCGCAGAGGCCCTGGTTGATGATGCTGTAGGCGGTGGTCGAGCCGACATTGCCGGCACCCACGATAGCGACTTTCGAATTCTTGAAGCCCATGATTATTCTCCTTATATGACTAATGTAGTGCATCCGTGCGAT
>JAZASQ010000011.1:0-29907 GCA_036343235.1 Lachnospiraceae bacterium | reverse complement strand
AGTCTACGTCCCGAAAAGCCCGCGGGAAAAGGCCATGCAGCGGGCCCTGATCCAGTACAAAAAGCCGGAAAACTATGACCTTGTGAAGGCCGCCCTCCTGAAAGCCCACCGGGAGGACCTGATCGGCTTCGGACCGAAGTGCCTGATTCCTCCCAGGAAGCCCAGGTGGGCGAAAGAAGCTCATGAGAATAATGTAAACCCCGCCGTTTCCCCGAGCCGCAAGTCAGCCGGCAAACGGCCGCCCCGCGGAGGTAAAAAATCATGACCACATCCCCCTGCCCCGTGCAGAAAAAGTGCGGGGGCTGTAAGCTTTCCGGTGTTCCCTATGAGAAGCAGCTTGCGGAGAAGCAGAGAGTGCTGCAGGACCTGCTCGGAAAATTCGGCAAAGTCGAGCCCATTCTGGGAATGGAAGATCCATATTATTATAGAGGAAAAGTACACAGGGCCCTTGCATATAGTAAGGGTCGGATCCTCTCCGGCTGCTATGAGGCAAACAGCCACCGGGTCGTGGACCTGCCGGAATGCCTGCTCGAGGACAGAAAGTGCCAGGAGATTGCATCCGATGTGGTGAAGCTGATCTCCGACTTCAAGCTGAAGGTCTATGACGAGGATACAGGCTACGGCCTCATGCGGCACATTCTGGTCCGCCGGGGCTTTGCGACGGATGAGATTATGCTGGTGCTCGTTCTTTCTGAGCGCATGTTTCCGGGGAAGAACAACTTTCTCAAGGTCCTCCGCGAGGCCCATCCGGAGATTACGACCATCGTGCAGAATGTAAACCCCGGCCATACCAGCATGATTCTCGGGTCCCAGAGCGCGACCCTATTCGGCCCCGGCTTCATCCGGGACTCCATCGGGGACCTGACTTTCCGTATTTCCCCTTCCTCCTTCTTTCAGGTGAACCCGAAGGAGACGGAAATTCTCTACCGGACAGCCATGGAGTTTGCGGAACTTACAGGGAAGGAGACGGTCCTTGACGCCTACTGCGGGACCGGAACCATCGGCCTTTCCGCAGCCGCAAAGGCGAAGAACGTTGTCGGCGTGGAATTAAATCCTGTGGCCGTGACCGATGCCCGGAAAAATGCGGCGGAAAATCATATTACAAATATTATCTTTTATGCGGAAGATGCCGGCCAGTACATGGAGCGGCAGGCGGCTTCCCGCCTTATCTACGGGCGGCCGGAGGAGGAGCGCTTCTGCCGTAATGATTCCGGCAGCCTTGTTAGCGCACACAAGGGACCCTATGACGTCCTCTTCATGGATCCGCCCCGGACCGGTGCGACGGAGAAGTTCATCCGGAGCGCCGCGAAACTGGCCCCGCAGAAAATCGTATATATTTCCTGCGGCCCTGACACCCTGGCCCGGGATCTCGCCCTCTTCACAAAGCTTCATTACCGGGTGGAGAAAATCCAGCCTGTGGATATGTTTCCGCTGACGGAGCACACGGAGGTCGTCACGAAGCTTTCTCTCCGTTAAGGCTTTGCTGTCTGGCAGGCAAGCGAAAAAACTGCCGGTGCGGTAAACGCGCACAGGCAGCGGAGGATCCGGAATTGTATCGATTCAAAAGGCAAACAATAGCAGCAATAACGATAATATCGGCGGCAGCGGCAGCTGCCGTATTTTGTTTTGTTTACTTTAAAAGGCCATTTATGAAGCACGACTGGGCGACCTTGCCTGGGGAGGAGGAGGCCTTTTCGGATGTCATGCAGGAAGTCCGGGATGACAGCGCTCTCGGGACCGGAAAAGTATATGAAGCTGCTCCGGAGAGTGATATACCTCAGCTGATCTCACAGCTTGAGCCCGGGGATACCCTTTATCTCAAGGCCGGAACCTACCCGGCAGCTCTGGAGCTTACCGGTCTGCAGGGGACAGAGGGGGGCTATATTACTGTCATGGCAGAACCCGGAGCGGAGGCTGTTCTCGACGGGAGCGGTCTCACGAAGCCTTCGGACGACCCTGCCCTGCCGGAGGGGCCGGTGATGATCACACTGGATCACTGCTCCTATGTCTGTCTTTCCGGCCTTTCCATAGAAAACGCCAACGGACAGGGAGCCTGCGGGATCTTGGTTTCAGCGGGCTGCGACCACCTGATCATCGACCGCTGTCACATGGAAAATATCACGGTACCGGAGCCGGCAGAGACGGACCACTGTGCCAACGGGATCATTCTCTTCGGAGACAGCGCGGACGAGATCATACAGCATGTCTTTATTTATGGAAACACGATTGAAAACTGCGCCACAGGCTGGTCCGAGTGCATTTCCGTCACGGGGCACGTCTCAAATGTGACAGTTGAAAACAACACCATCGACAACACCGGCAATATCGGCATCGACTTTGCCGGCAGCTACGGCTACTGCCCGGACCCTGCGAAGGACTTTCCGACGAACTGCCGGGCTGTCGGCAATACGGTGAAAAACTGCCGGTCTCCCTACGCCACCTCCTACGGTCTCTACGTGGACGGGGCCCAGGGCATCGATTTTTCGAATAATGTGGTGCGCGCCTGCAGCGGCGGCATTGAAATAGGGGCGGAACAGCCCCAGCAGAGCGAGGCTTACGCTACGAAGCGGATCCGGGTGGCCGGGAATACCGTCACGGACTGCGCGAAACACGGCATCACGATCGGCGGCTACGAAACGGATCTCGGCTGGGTGGAGGACGTGGAGGTCACGGGAAACAACTGCCGTAACAACGGCCTCGAAGACGACGGCTCCATCCTGACCCTCTCAAAGTGCAAAGATATTCTGATTGAGAATAATATTTTCACGAACGATTCCGGCAGTGCTGAAACCGTCCGCTCCGAGATGGGCAGCCGCTGGACGAAGCGTATTACCTTCCGCGGGAATACCTACTGAATCTGTTCGATGGCCCATACAAATCCCTTCGCCGTTCGTATATCCGAATCGATGAAATGGTTTCCCGGATTCCACTCCAATGTATGGGGCAGGTCCCCGAGTAGGTCATTCTGGCGGACGATGCAGTCCGCGACAGTTGCCATGAGCGGGTTCCGGGCTTTCTTTTCCCTGTCTCCGAGGCTCAGGTAGAGGGCCTTCGTCTTCGGCGCATGTTCCGCTGCATAGTCAATCCATCCCGGAAACCAGACAGAAGGCGAGGCTGCGGCACAGGCAGCAAAGCGGTCTGTCTGATATACGCTCCACAGGGCAAAAAGTCCGGCCAGAGAATAGCCGCCGAGAATAATCGGGATATCCTTCTCCCCCAACAGTTCTGATAACACATTATTCTCTATATAAGAAAGAGTCTCTGCTGCTCCGGCCCCGAAGCCCTCTTTTCCGAAGACCGGAGGCGCCTCCCAGGGGGAAAGGTCTTTGTTCCAGTCGTCCACAAGGACAGCTGCCAGGCGGACCTTCTTTTGGCAGTGTGCCTCAATATTGGCAAATTCGCTGTCCATGACCTCCATATCATGGCTGTCCACAGGCTGGATCAGAAATACGTCGGGATTTTCAACTCCGTAAAATAAAGTTTTCATAGTTTTCTCATGTTAAAGTCCGTTTAAAGTTGCCCCTTTATTATAACAGCATCAAAGAAAGGAGGTCTACTTCAATGAAAAAAGGAAGTCTCATATATAAGGTCGTATTTACGACAGCGGTCGGGGCCTTTTCCCTGTATACGGTCCTCGACACATTTGTAATCCCGAGGACCTATTCCACCATGACGACCCAGGCCGCATCATCTGTCACTGCTGCAAGTGTGACGAACACATCTTATTCGGACGGAAATATCAGTATCACGATTACCACCGACCGGGTGGACGACACCACCGTGTATGTGGCAGACGTGCAGGTGACAGACGCATCGTATCTCAAGACTGCGTTTGCAAAAGGCTCTTACGGAAAGAATGTGACGGCGACGACGTCGTCGATTGCGGATTCCGTGAACGCGATTCTGGCCATCAACGGCGACTATTACGGGGCCCAGGAATCCGGCTACGTGATAAGAAACGGGGTCCTCTACCGGGACACGGCGGAAAGCGGACAGGAGGACCTGGTGATCTATTCGGACGGCACGTTTGAAGTCATTTCCGAAGACGACATCACCGCCCAGGAGCTTCTTGACAAAGGGGCCTGGCAGGTCCTTTCCTTCGGGCCCGGCATCGTGGAAAACGGAGAGGTCTCTGTTACGCAAAATCAGGAAGTCGGAAAGGCCATGGCGTCGAACCCCCGCACGGCCATCGGGCAGATCGGTGAAAATCACTATGTCTTCGTTGTTGCTGACGGGCGGACATCGGAAAGCGCCGGCCTTTCCCTCTATGAGCTGGCTGAGTACATGCAGTCCTTAGGCTGCACCACGGCTTATAATCTCGACGGCGGCGGCTCGTCTACAATGGTCTTTAATGGCACGGTCATCAACAATCCGACAACTACCGGAAATGACATCGGAGAAAGGAAGGTGAGCGACATTGTCTACATCGGCTCTTAAAAAAACACGCAAACACTACATTTACGGCATGCTCTTCTGCATCATCTTCGCTCTGATTTACGAGGTCTTCAGCCACAGCGTGATTTCCTACGCCATGGTGCTGTCCTTCCTCTGGCCCATGGTCGGCGGAGTTATGCTTTTCACATTACTAATGAAAGCGCCCGCTTCCCGGCGGCCTTCCGTGGCGGCGGTCCTTTTATATAATTCCGGCATTGTCCTCTTCACTCTGGGCAGCATCTTTCAGGGAGTTCTCGAAATCTACGGGACCACGAACCGCCTGCAGAAGGTATATGTCGTCGGCGGCGCCTTCTTCCTGATGAGCGGTGTACTTACGTATGTACTGCAGAGCCTCTTTTGTACACAGAAGGAAAACTGAGAAGCAGGTGCGTTTTGGAGCCGAAGAAAGAAAACGGGTTTATCTGTTTTCTACGGAACGTCTCGTTCTTGTCTTTGATTTTGTACAGGATTCAGCCGGGATGTCTTTGCCTATAGCCTCCTGTTGCGGTATTCTTTCATGGAACAAAAATTAAAAAATGTCCTGAAAAGGACACAAAACCCGGTTTGTTTTAAAAGGAGGAAAGATTATGGCATGTTTTCTGGTACCTACAGCGGAAGCCATTGTGACGACCGCGATTACAAAGGTTGAAGAGAAGAAGGAAAAGACAGAAGGCACTGAGAAGAGCGAGAGCACTGCTGTTGCAAAGGTTTCTCTTGTGAGAAAGCTTCACTGGCTGAACTATCTGCTATTCGGCGGAGCAATCCTGCTTGCATTTGAACACGTATGGCATGGAGAAGTAGTTCCTTACTTCCCCTTCCTGACAGCGGCGGCAGATCCGGCCGATACAGCGACCATGCTTCACGAAATGTCCACGGTCGGCGTTTCCATGGCCCTTTTGATTACAGCAGTCTGGGTCATCATGTGCATTACAGCGGACGTTATGGCCCGTCGTGAGAACCGTCGGCTTGCAGCAGCAAAGGTGGTGCGATAATGACACTTTTAATTACCGTATTTGCCGCTGTTATTGCTACTACGGTCTGGTACAAGGGCATGCCGAAGAACGAACTTCGGACCGGCATCCTCTGCTGGCTCTACTGGGGCGCTTCCATCATGTGGTTCGTGGATGCCATTTTTGAATATGCCGAGCTTGGGGCTGAATACTTCACTCCTGACCCTGCCGACATGCTGAATGATGCCTTCCTTGGCCTCGCGGTTGTTGCGCTCGGCCTGATCATCTGGATCGTTCGTCTCCTTGTGACGGATCCGAAGGGTGTCATCCGGGACGTTCTTTTCCACAAGGAGGAGAATGCGGGAAGCAAGGCGGAAAAGACGGCCTGACTGCCCGGTTTACATTATTCATGAAATACAGGACGGCTGCTCCGAAAGGGGCGGCCGTTTTCTCTATCTATTTCCGCTCATTTTTGGTACAATGAGAATAGTATTCGGAGGGTATAAGTAAGGGCAAATTTCCGCAAACTGCGTAGCAAGGGAGAAGCGAAGCATGAGCAGCGGGTACACATATGATTCCGGGACGGGGATACTGGACAAGGCCTCCATTCGGGAGTATACGATTGAGTCCCTCCTGAAAGCGGGGGACCGGGAGAATCCCACCTGGGTCGGCATAGGTGATGTCGACGACTTCAAGGATATCAATGACACATACGGCCACGCTTTCGGGGACAAGGTCCTGAAGATCGTGGCGGATACGTTCCGCCGGCACATGGGCGGCTGGGGGGAAATCGGCCGCTTCGGGGGCGATGAGTTTTTCTTCTGCATCAATGACGCGGATGAGGAGACCGTGCGGAATATCTTCCGCCTGTCCAGGGTAGAGATCGGCCAGCTGACTGCACCGGAAATGACCGGCGGCGCAGGCACCACGATGACGATAGGGGCTGTGGCTGCTCCTGAGAACGGGAGGGATTACGACACGCTTTTCGACAAGGCGGACAAGGCCCTGTATATCGGAAAGGGGAAGGGGAAGAACCGCTACATCCTCTACCGGGAGGAGATGCACGGGGACATTGTCGTGCCGAAGAGCCAGACGAAGATCCGCTATGTGCGGGACTATACCCTGCGCCTGGCCGAGAGTGTGAACAAGAGCATGGACAAGCTCCTGCTCGAGGGCCCCTCGAACCTGGGCAAGACCATGGACGTCCTCATGGACACCATGTCTGCGGACTTCATTGCCTTTTATTTCGGGAAGACGAAGCTGGGTACCTGGCTGCCGGAGGGCGCGGGCAGTCTGGCTCAGGCTGTTGCGGACGAGCAGAAGAAAAAGGCCGTGGTCAGGGACGGGGCCTTGCCGGACTTCGACCGGGATATTCTGAAGGAAGTCAAGGCCTCGACGGACGGCTTTGCTACCGGCCTCCTTGTCATGAACAATGTCGCCCTGCGCCGGACCGAGTGTCCCGTGACGGCGGACTGGCTGGATGAGAACCACCTGCGGGAAGCCATTATCTATGCCCCCCGGCGGAAGAACGGGCGGAAGGCCCCGGTCTTCGTCATCGCCTCGGCGAAGCCGAAGAAGTGGGCAGCGGAAGACCCCCATTACCTCATGGTCTATGCGAACATCGTCTGCTGTCTGATTGAGCGGAAAGAAATTCAGTTTCTTGACTGAACGGGAGAAGTGCCTGAACTTTGGCTGCTGTCTTGAAAGACGAAAACTGCTGAGATTTGTATTGCCGGCCCGGAGCGCTGCGGCCGGCTTTTTCATGGGTTTTGATATGACGGATAGAAATTCCGGGGATTCTCCGGAAATTACTCTTGCAGCCCTCACCGATCTGCCTGAGGGCTCTTATGTACTTATCGACGTTCGGGACGCCATCTCTTTTGAGTACGGGACCCTGCAGGGGGCCGTAAGCGAGCCGGACATCATGGACGCGGTACTTTCAGATCGCCTGCCGAAGGACAAAAAGCTTGTTCTCTTTTGCATGCATGGGAATGAGAGCTACGCGGCTGCTCAGGAACTTCGCCGTCGCGGCTATGAAGCCTACAGTCTCCACGACGGCTACGGGGCCTATCTCAGGGAGCAGACAGCAAGGCAGGCCGACCGGTCGCAGGAAATCGAGCGGGGCCTTCGGACCCGCCACAACAGGGAGAAGCTTTTAAGCCCCTTCTGCCGGGCCGTGAAGCAGTATGAGCTGATAAAACCCGGCGACCGCATCGCGGTCTGCATCTCCGGCGGCAAGGATTCCATGCTGATGGCCAAGCTCTTCCAGGAATTAAAGCGCCAGAACCGCATGCCCTTTGACCTCGTCTTTCTCTGCATGGACCCGGGATACAATGACCTCAATCGCCTGGTCATTGAGAATAATGCAAAAACTCTCGGTGTCCCTCTGACCATCTTTGAGTCGGAAATCTTCGACGCGGTCTATGAAATCAAGAATTCCCCCTGCTACCTCTGTGCCCGTATGCGGCGGGGCCACCTCTACGCCAAGGCCAAAGAGCTGGGCTGTAATAAGATTGCCTTAGGCCACCACTTCGACGACGTGATCGAGACCATCCTTATGAGTATGCTCTGGGGAGCCCAGGTTCAGACCATGATGCCGAAGCTGCATTCGTCAAACTTCGAAGGCATGGAGCTCATCCGCCCTATGTACCTGATTCGCGAAGACGACATCAAGGCCTGGCGGGATGAGAACCATCTCCACTTCATCCAGTGCGCCTGCCACTTCACGGACACCTGCTCCTCCTGCCGGACGGACGGGGTCGCGGTTTCGAAGCGCATGGACACGAAGCTCCTGATCAAGAAGCTTAAGGAGACGAATCCCGGGGTGGAGAAGAACATCTTCAATTCCGTGAACAATGTAAACATAGACGCCCTGCCTTCGTATAAGCACCTGGGCGTGAAGCACAGCTTTCTTGAAACATACGACAGCCCGGAGGCATAGGCCGACGGGCTGTTTTTTCACTGGCGGGCGGTAGGCAGGCTGGCTGCTGTGGGTCTATGGCTTGATATAAGACAAAAGACCGCCGATGCCCCGGCTGCTGTGGGTCTATGGCTTGATTCAAGACAAAAGTCCGCCAATATTCCCGGCTGCAGTGGGCCTATGGCTTGATATAAGACAAAAGTCCGCCAATGCACCCGGCTGCTGTGGGCCTATGGCTTGATTCAAGACAAAAGTCCGCCAATGCACCCGGCTGCTGTGGGTCTATAGCCTGATTCAAGGCAAAAGTCCGCCAATGCACCCGGCTGCTGTGGGTCTATGGCTTGATTCAAGACAAAAGTCCGCCAATGCCCCCGGCTGCTGTGGGCCTATGGCTTGATATAAGACAAAAGTCCGCCAATGCCCCCGGCTGCTGTGGGCCTATAGCCTGATTCAAGACAAAAGTCCGCCAATGCACCCGGCTGCAGTGGACTTATGGCTTGATTCAAGACAAAAGACCGCCAAGGGCTCACTGCCTTTCTGAAAACAAGGCAGGGAGCTCACGCATATGCGCCGCCGCCCCTCAGAACAGCCCTGCGAACATCCTGAGAATCATCTGTCCTAAGTCCATGGCCCGCAAGCGGCCGGAGCGGTACTTCTCCGTGACTTCCGTGCACTGCTCAAAGGTCTTTTCAAAGTCGTCCCGGATATCGAAGATCACCTGTTTCTTCATGATGAGGCAGGAATCTTCGAAGTGGTGGTAAAAGGACCTGTAGTCGAGATTGATGGTACCACAGACAGCGGCACTGTCGTCTGCAACCGCCATCTTCGCGTGAGTGAAGCCCGGACATATTTCTGTCTGTTTTTTTTCTATGCAATGCTGCTCTTTCCGTCCGCCTCAGCCGCATCCGGAAAGAGACTGGCAATCGGCATGTCTCCGAGCATGTGCTTGTGATTCGGCCGGAAGAAGTCGTTCATGGAAGCAATCGTATCCGCCAGGTCCAGAATCCACCCCTCCCGGGATGTGGGCCACATGGGGGTTGCCGGCCACATGTGGCGGCCGATGACCTTCTTCGTGTGCTCACTCATGTCCGGATAGAGCTCCTCCGCAATCTCAACGGAATCCTTCGGATGCTGCAGCCAGCAGGCTATGGTGTTTGCAAATTTCTCATCCCGGCCGATGATGCCGAGGTCGTGACAGAGGGCACTGATCAGGACCTCTTCCCGGTTGACGCGTATGCCTTTTTTCTCCAGGGCATCCGTAATCCTGAGAGCCCAGTCCGTGACCTCCAGGGTGTGGTTGACCACGGTCGTCCCCCGGTGATGAATCTGGGTCCGCCCCTTCTGAAATGTCTCGGTCGAGAAGACCTTCTGGCCTTCCTTCAATATTTCTTCCCGCCGCTCCCGGGCAGCTGCCTCTTTGAACTCTTCCTTGTCGCGATAGATTTTTATCTTTTCCATATTGACCCCGATGAAAAAATAATGGTAAATCACTTCACAAATAATTATTATACTACGTAAGCTCAAGAACAGAAATGGAAATACTGTGAAAAATACTCACTATAATCCCTCCCGGGCGGCGCTGAAAGCCGCCTTCCCCCATACAATTCCGATTCTGGCCGGTTTCCTCTTCCTCGGCATCACCTACGGGGTTCTGGTTTCCACATCCGGCTTTCCCTTTTACCTGCCTGTCATCATGGCCGTTGTCATCTTCACGGGTTCCATGGAATTTCTCATGACAAGCATCCTGCTTTCGGCCTTCAGTCCCCTTTCCGCCTTTGT
Source organism: Lachnospiraceae bacterium (assembly GCA_036343235.1). GTDB lineage: Bacteria > Bacillota > Clostridia > Lachnospirales > Lachnospiraceae > RUG306. The sequence goes on along the minus strand of JAZASQ010000011.1, from coordinate 19,824 downwards.
AACCGCCCTCATGGTCTGCGCCCGGCATATCTTCTACGGCATCACCATGCTCCCGAAATACCGGGGACTGGGCTGGAAGAAGTACTACCTCATTTATGCCTGCTGCGACGAGACCTTCTCCATAAACTTCACAGCGGAGATTCCGGAAGGAATTGACCACGGCTGGTTCTACTTCTGGGTCTCGTTTCTTGACCAGCTCTACTGGGTAGCCGGAGCGGCCATCGGCGGCATCTTCGGCTCTTTCATTACTCTCGATACAAGAGGCCTTGACTTCGTCATGACAGCCATGTTTGTCGTCATCTTCCTGCAGCAGTGGGAGAAGGACCGGTCGCACGCGGCCGAATTCATCGGTCTGGGGGCATCGCTTCTCTGCCTTCTCATCTTCGGACCCGACCGCTTCATTGTACCCTCAATGCTTGTCATTCTCGCCTGCCTGACAATCGGTCGAAAGAAGCTGGAGCCTGCGTACACAGAATCCGTATCGGCTGAAACACTGAAAAAGCCCGGAACAGCAAATGCTCGGCAAGGAAACCTCACCGGGCGAAAAAATCCGATAGAGAAAGGGAAGAATAATGAATAACGCGATGATCATGACTCTCCCGCAGGCTGTCCTCACAATTGCCCTAGTGGCAGCCGCGACCCTTCTTACCCGCTTCCTGCCCTACATAGCTTTCCCTGAGGGAAAGAAAATCCCGAAATACGTCCTCTACCTCGGCAAGGTCCTGGCGCCGGCGGTCTTCGGCCTTCTGGTCATCTACTGCCTGCGGAATACGGACATTGTCGCCGCTCCCCACGGCCTGCCGGAACTCATATCCCTGATTGCAGTCGTCCTTCTATATAAATGGCGCCATGACATGGTTGCTCCGCTGATCGGCGGGACGGTCTGCTATATGATTCTGATCCGGATCATGTGACAAAAAAATATGCCCGGCTCCCTGCCTTGTTTTCAGAAAGGCAGGGAGCCAATGACGGACTTTTGTCTTATATCAAGCCATAGGCCCACAGCAGTCGGGTGCATTGGCGGTCTTTTGTCTTATATCAAGCCATAGACCCACAGCAGCCGGGTGCATTGGCGGACTTTTGTCTTGAATCAAGCCATAGGCCCACAGCAGCCGGGTGCATTGGCGGACTTTTGCCCCGAATCTGCACCTTTTCTGCCCGAATATGCATTTTGCATTTCGCTGCCTTTCGTATATGATTGATTTTGCATGTGCCGGGGAAAACTGCCGGCATGCGCCAGATCAAAAGGGAAGGCAATAAAAGCATGAAAAATCAGAAAAGCAAAATGTGCGCGGATGGCGGGATTGGTGAGGCCGGTGCAGGCAATACGAATGGCAGAATAGGCTTTGCCGGCGCGGGCAAAGCAAATCGTAGGGCGGGCAGGCGAGCTGTGTCTTTATTTTTGGCTGGCGCCCTTGCAGCAGGCATGCTCAGCGGCTGTACAAAGACGATTAAAGCGGAGTATACGCCTGCTTTTGCAACGGAGCCGGAGGAGGCGGAAATTTCCGTGAAGGCCGTGGACGGGATTTCAGACGACTTCATCCGGGGCATGGATCTGTCCTCGGTTTTGGCTGAGGAAAAGAGCGGGGTCAAATATTATAATGAAAGCGGCGAAGAGCAGGATGTGATGAAGACCTTCGCTGAGGCCGGAGTGAACTATGTGCGGCTCCGGGTCTGGAACGATCCTTTCGACAGTGACGGCAACGGCTACGGGGGCGGCAACAATGATATTGACACGGCCCTAGAGCTGGGCAAGCGGGCCACGAAGTACGGCATGAAGGTCTGCATTGATTTTCATTATTCTGACTTTTGGGCGGATCCTTCGAAGCAGTTTTCCCCCAAGGCCTGGGCGGACATGGATACAGATGCAAAGGCCGACGCCCTCTATGATTTCACGAAGGAGTCTCTGAAGAAGCTCCTGGACGCCGGCGTCGATGTGGAAATGGTCCAGATTGGAAATGAGATCAATACGGGAATGGCCGGGGAATCGTCCATTGACGACATCATTGCCCTGCTTACATCCGGCAGCAGGGCGGTCCGCGAAACATCGGAGACCTACAAAAAGGATATCAATATCGTCGTCCACTATGCCCAGACCCAGCACTGGGTCCGCATGATGCGGTTGCTGAAGCTCCTGATTGACGGCGGCGTAGACTTCGATACTGTGGGCCTTTCCTATTATCCCTTCTGGGACGGCCCCATAGAAAATATGACCCGGTGCGTGGAAAAAATCCGGGAGAACTTCGACAAGGACGCCATCGTCGTTGAGACATCCTATGCCTATACTTTGGACGACGGCGACGGGACGGCGAACTCCTTCGGGGCGGAGCAGGCGCTTGACGACTATCCTGTGACGGTCCAGGGGCAGGCGGATTGTATCCGTGATGTCGTGGCAGCTGCAGTCGGCGCCGGCGCCAAGGGCGTCTTCTACTGGGAAGGGGCCTGGATTCCGGTCGGTCCCGATAAGGCGGCGAATGAACCTGTCTGGGAAAAGTACGGGTCCGGCTGGGCAAGCAGCTACGCCGGTTCCTACGACCCTGACGACGCCGGCAAGTACTACGGCGGCTCTTCCTGGGACAATCAGGCCTTCTTCGACTTCACGGGCCACCCCCTTGCTTCCATCGATGTCTGGAAGTACCTCAAGTACGGCACGAAGTAGGCGCCTTACATTATTCTCGTGTCCTAAAATACGGCACGAAGTAGTTGTTTTACATTATTCTCATGACTAATATAAAGCCCGACCATCCCGGCCGGGCTTTTTTCTGCCTCCTCCCTTGCCTTGTCCCTCGAGCAAGGGTAAAATAAGGACGATATCCAAAAATTTCTTGCTCAATTTCTGTGAGCTTCAGGTAGACCTGCGGGAGACGGGCCGCAAGTGGAGGTGCGCATGGAAACGGAACTGGACTATCGGGAACGACTGAGGATGCTGACGGAGTGTATGGAGGCTTCGTTCAGCGAGACGGACCCGGATGCTTCGATCAATATTTTCATCAAGTGTCTGGGGGAAAACGCGGGCGCGGACCGGGTCAGCGTCTACCGCACGGAGGAGGACTATATCCACTGCGTCTACGAGTGGTCCGAGGCCGACGGGATTTCCCACAAGCAGGGGGTCATGGTGCCCATCGGGACCCGGTATCCGGCCTCCTGGTGGAAATTTTTCTACGCCCGGGATTTTTTCGCCCTGCCCGATATCGAGGAATACAGGGATTCGGACCCGGAGATGTATGAGGCCGTGAAGGCGGACGGAATCAAGAGACTCGTACTCTGCCCTATTATTATAGAAGGAAAGTCCTACGGCTTTTTCTCGATTGTGAACCCCGAGCCCCGCTTCATTCCCGAGGCCAAGCGCTTCTTCATGCTGGACACCCAGTTTTTGGCCGTCATTCTCCGGCAGAAACTGAATGCGGATTATATTTATAAGACCGAGCGCATGGACGCCCTGACAGGGCTTTACAATATGGCCGCCTTTTCGCGGGCCATCAACCCCCTGATTCAGCGCATTAAGGACGGGGAAGAGACAGCTGTCTGGGACATCGTCTTCTTTGACATCGCGGATTTCAAGGTCTATAACCATGACCACGGTATGTACGGAGGGAATCTTCTTCTGAAGACCGTGGCGAAGATCCTGAAGGAAGAGCTGGGCACGGACTGGGTGGCCCGTTTCGAGGCCGACCACTTCTATGTCGTCATTGAGGACTCAGAAATCCGGAACTATGTCGACAGGGTACATGCTCGGATTTCCGAGCTCGATACGGCGCCTTCCGTCCGGGTCGGTATCTATACGATGGACGGCTCGGAGAAGGACGCCATCCATGCGGCGGACCGGGCCATGATTGCCGGTCATGAAACCCGGGGCGACTACGTCCACTATATCAAGAAGTACGACAACGCGATGGAAAATTCCATCACCCGGGCGACATATCTCATCCACCATGTGGATGAGGCGGTGGAGAAGGAGTGGATCAAGGTCTACTTTCAGCCCATTGTCGGCGTTCTGTCCAGAGAGGACGCCTCGTTCGAGGCCCTGTCCCGCTGGATCGATCCTGTCTACGGCTTCATGAATCCCGGGGAATTCATTTCCGTCCTTGAGGATGCCCACCTATTGTACAAGGTCGACCTTTTTGTGATACGGAAAGTCTGCGAGGAAATTAAGCGCAGAGAGGCAGCCGGTGAGGCGCCGGCCCATTATTCCGTCAATATTTCGAGAAATGACCTCGACATTCCGGATATCCATGAGGCCATCAATGATATCCTGGATTCCTACGGGGTTTCCCGGGACATGATTGCCATGGAGATCACGGAGAGCGCGGTTGTCGACAATCAGAAGCTGATCCAGGACCACATAGACGAGTTCCACAAGGACGGCTACGAGGTCTGGCTCGACGACTTCGGCAGCGGCTACAGCTCCCTGAACACCCTTCACACCTTTGACTTCGACCTCATGAAGATTGACATGATCTTCCTCCGCAACCAGAACGAGCGGACGAAGGACATCCTGACGGACATCGTCGATATGGCCAAGCGCATCGGCATCACGGTTCTGACGGAAGGGGTCGAGACAAAGGACCAGTTCGACTTTCTCGAGTCTATCGGTTGCACCTATGTCCAGGGATTTTACATTTCCAAGCCTCTGCCGGCTGAAGAGGTCCTGGCTGTCCTTGACGAGAAGCATATCGGCATCGAAAGCCCCGAGGACAGCGAGTTCTACCGGCAGATTGCAAAGGTCAATATCATTTCTCTGAATAATGCAGGGCAGAACAGCCGCGACCTCCGAATCGACCGGCGGAAGCGCTCTATTGCCATCGTCACGACGAAGAACGGGGACCTGGACCGGATTTTCATGAATCAGGTGGGGCGCCAGTGGGCTGAAGCAAACGGCGTTACGACGAACGAAGACATCGTGGACTTCATGGCTGTGAATATGAGCGACGTCTACCGGAACTATAAGACCGGCATCCTCGAGCTTCACACCGTGGGCGAGACCCTTTCCTACTACATCAACGACATCTCATTCAACGGGAAGATGCGCCTGGCCCTGGTCGCCATGCAGGGCAGCCGCCGGGCCTACCTCCTGATGCTGACCGAAAACGATACGGCGGTGTCGGCGTGAAATTTTTAAGAGAGATTTGATATGGGAATAGGAGAACTTCTGCTGCTGGCCGTGGGCCTCAGCATGGACGCATTTGCGGTTTCGGTCTGCAAGGGCCTGGCCTCGAAGAAGGCCGATGCCAATGTAATGGTGACCTGCGGAATTTGGTTCGGCGGCTTTCAGGCTCTGATGCCCACTCTGGGCTTCTATCTCGGAAGCCTGTTTGCGGAGGCAATTGAAGCCATTGACCACTGGATTGCTTTCATCCTCCTGGCCGCAATCGGAGCCAATATGCTGAGGGAAGCCTTCTCGAAAAAGGAGGAAGAGGTCTCTGCGGACATTTCCGTTAAGACCATGTTTCTGATGGCAGTGGCCACGTCCATTGACGCGCTAGCCGTCGGCATTTCCCTGGCTATGGCCGGGAATACAAATATCTGGCTCGCAGCCTCCCTGATCGGGGTCACGACCTTCATCCTGTCCGCCATCGGGGTGAAGATCGGCAGCATTTTCGGCAATCGCTTCGAGAAGAAGGCTGAAGCCGCCGGCGGAATCATCCTGATTTTCCTGGGCGTGCGGATCCTGCTGCAGCATTTAGGAATCTGGTAATGCGTGAAATGCCCGTTTTGCGGCCCTTTGCAGGGCAGCGAGACGGGATTTTTGAAATTTTGATTCTCAATACATGCGATTTTGTAGAACGGTATTCAGATAATTGATTTATTACTTTGAAGGGAGCAGGACATGAGCAGAAAGTATAAGTACGGATTTCTGGGCGCCGGCAATATGGGCGGGGCCATGATTGGAGGCCTTTTAAAGAGCGGTCTGGCGGCAAAGGGGGACATCATTGCCTCCGTCCACACCACGGAGTCGAAGAGAAGGATAGAAGAAAAATTCGGCATTACATCCACGATTTCAAACGCAGAAGCGGCCGGGCAGAGTGATATCATCATCCTTGCCGTGAAGCCGTACCAGCTTTCGTCTGTATTTCCGGAAATCAGCGGGGTATTGGAGCCTGACCAGATCGTTGTCTCCGTGGCGGCCGGAAAATCCCTTTCCGACATCGATACGGGCCTTGTGTCCGTCAAGGTGGCCGGGCAGCTCAAGGTGGCCAGAGTCATGCCCAATACCCCGGCCCTTGTGGGAGAAGCTATGAGCGCGGTTTCCTTTAATGACCGCTTCACGGATGAGGAAAAAGAGACAGTGATGTCCATCTTCCGGAGTTTCGGAAAAGCGGAAGAGGTGCCCGAGACCATGATGGATGTCGTTACCGGGGTCTCCGGTTCTTCTCCTGCCTTCATCTACATGCTGATAGAAGCTATGGCGGATGAGGCCGTCCTTCATGGGATGCCCCGGAAGCAGGCCTATACGTTCGCGGCTCAGTCTGTCCTCGGCTCTGCGAAGATGGTCCTTGAGACCGGAAAACACCCTGGCGCATTGAAGGATGACGTTTGCTCCCCTGCCGGAACGACCATCGAAGGCGTCGCCGCCCTGGAAGCCGCCGGCTTCCGCAGTGCCATTATGGACGGTATCGATGCGGCTATCTCGAAGTCGGAAGCCATGAGCAGGTAGAGCTCCGGTAAGGCCGGAACTGGGCAGGAAGGGATAGAAGGAGCATGCATTGCTTGCCATCGGCGGGGTACAGCGGGGATGAGACTATATGCGCTGCATTCTGCCCCTGAAATTTTGGGAACATTTTCCAGCTTTTTGCACTCGCTGTTTCCATGCCTCTTTCGCCGATTGCCACTATACCGCCAGAAATAGATGCATTCTTTCGTTTGCTGAAAAGTTTGTTCCCATGCAGACGAAGTGTTGAACAAAAATTACAAAAGAAACAGGTACATTCCTTCGCTTTTTCGCTGGAATGTACCTGTTTTTCTATTTGTTATACAAAAAGTATGCAGGAGGATGGGGACACAGCCGCAGAAAAGAGCCATATTGTTCCCAAATATTGCGAGTATAAACGCATTGCGTGTGCTTTTTGCTCACAAATATTGCAAGCATAAACGCACTGCGTGCGCTTTTGTTCCCAAATATTGCGAGTATAAACGCATTGCGTGCACTTTATGCTGCCGCGTTCTTCTCCTTCAGGAAGGCCACAAATTCGTCTGCTGGCAGAGGCTTCGAGAAATAATAGCCCTGGATGTAGTTGACGCCCATGGAGGTCATGAGCTGCAGCTGGTCGGCGGTCTCAACGCCTTCGGAGACAATCTTCCCGCCGGTCTCGGAGATCATTTTCGTGATGTGGACGAGCATGCGCTCCACGCGATTGTCCCTGCAGGCCATCTGGGTGAACTTGAAGTCGTACTTGATGGTCGAAACCGGCATGCGGACGAAGTAGTCGAGGTTCGATGCCCCGGTGCCGAAGTCATCGAGGGAGAAGGAAGTTCCCCATTCCCGGAGGGTAGTGATGTTCTCCACCATCTGGTCCTGATTCTCCGCAATGGCTGATTCCGTGATTTCGAAATTGATCTGATCCGGAGCTATCTGGTAGCTGTCCATGATGCGGCGGACGTTTCCGACCAGGGTATCCGACTCGCATTGACGGACGGAGAGATTGACTTCGATGTAGGAAAGACCCAGGTCCGAAAGCCTCTGTTCCCTGAAAACCTTGCAGGACTTCTCGAGAATCCGGGCACCGACCTCCTGGATCTGGCCGGTCTCCTCAGCGACAGGGATGAAGATGCCCGGCGGAAGAATATTTCCCTTGATTCCGAGCGTCGCGGCCTCTGCTTCCGTAATTTCAATGCGGGCCAGAGCCTCGGCCGCCGTGAATTTTCCCGTTTCAATATTGTAAATAGGCTGGAAGAAGGGAACGACCCGATCCCTGACCAGAGCGACCGTGATCAGATCCCGGACATAAAGGAAGCGCTTGACACTGGCGATTGCCGCCTCATCCAGATAAATAACGCCCTCATGGTTCGAATGCCGACGGGTGTAGTTGACATAATACATGAGCTCGTTCTCGGATGAGACGAGATAGGGGTCTTTCGCCACAATCAGATAGTAGTCGAGGTCCAGATCCTCATAGCCGCTGTCGATTTTCGCCACGCTGTTTTGCATGAGTTCAATGAAGGTCTCCAGGTCCTGATTCTCATCGAGGATGACCCTGAGATCATTCCGGTTCGTCATGAAGGCGTCATAATTGTTGTCATTGAGAATAATAGAAGCCCGCCGGATCATCTCGTCCTTCAGGATGGGCGAATAGTCCGAACCGCCGTAATCGATATTGATGCTGATGAACTTGAATGGCTTCTTCTTCTCATAGAGCTCGTCCACGTATTCACGGAAGGCGTTCAGGGTGTAGATGCCGTAGCGCTTGTCGAAATCCTCCTTGGGATTCTCAAGCTCAGCATAGAGGATCAGAACGCCAAGGGACGAAGCGAAGCCGACAACGAGGACTTCAGGAAAGGCGAGCTGGACGAGGGCAGCGACAATCCAAAGGCCCATCCAGGTATAGAGGGCGCCCCGCCGCTTCCGCGACATCGTATGCCGCGACAGGCCGAGGACGACATAGGAAAGAAGAATATAGAAAAGGCACAGGGCATAGGTCAAAAGACAGGCCGGGCCCTGGGAGTAGACAATCCTTCCGTTCCGGTAGAAGGAAATCGGCAGAAGTAAAATGACAATGTACTGGACCGGCAAAGTGTAGCGGCAGTAATGGACAAACCTTTGTGACCAATCCGGCCCCTGGGTTCCAACAGAGTAGGAAAGGCCATAGAAAGCGTTCACGACCAGCATGCCGATATAGGCCTTGCCTTCTATATCCATGAGGAGCTTGATCGGGGCCCCATCCGACCAGAAAATAATGAGGGAAACCGACAGGATATCGAGGACAATGCACAGGAAGGCGGAGATGACGAAGCGGTTGAATCGGCGCCGGCTCTCCAGAGCCAGACTGTTGCGGCGGAAAGAAAGCATCATGACAATCATCACGATGACAAGGCCGCAGGCCTGGGTTTCGATGTTGAATGAGCTGATGGGTTCCATAGGCATCCTCCCCCGGGGCGTCTTTGCACGGAAGCAGAATAATGTGTATACTACTTAAAAAAGATTATACCACCACTGTCCCGAAGCGGGAGTAAAAAAACTGTAAAAGCTCCTGTACGATAGACAGACGGACGGTATTTGTATGCAGAAAAACGCCGGCTCAGTGCATTCGGAGAGAAATCATGAGTGAGAACTTCGAACTGAATTTTACGATGAAAAGCGATGACAGCCCGGAAGACGGACCGGATATGAGCGAGATGCAGATGAGCGTTTCCCCGGTCTGCGGGACCGGAGAGGACCGCTACGCCTTCGTGACCTTTACGGAAGGGGCGAAGACCGCCGAGGCGAAGATTCCCTCCTGCGAGATTATCCGCTCCTCGGGCTTCTCTGAAGAAGAGCTGGCCGGCCTTCGGGCTTATATGAAGGCAGACCTCAAGCACCTGCAGCACCTGGCTGCAGGGGAAAATGTCTTCAAAGCCATGTTCAAAGACTGAAAGGAACCGCTTTGATTAAGAACATTATTTTCGACGTCGGGGATGTGCTCCTGTCCTACCGCTGGGAAGAGATGCTGACCCGGGACCACGGACTTTCAAAAGAGCGGGCCCATCTCATTGCGGGACACATGTTTTCATCGCCCTATTGGGGCATCATGGACCTGGGGACCGAGACGGAAGAGGAAGTCATCCGCCACTGGGGAGAGTCCTTCCCGGACGAGGTCGATGACATGCGCTGGTTTATTGAGCACTGCAATCTGATGCCCGTAGGGCGGCCGGAGGTCTGGGAAGCTGTCCACAAGCTGAAGAAAAAAGGCTATCATCTTTACATTCTTTCCAACTATTCCCATTATCTCTTCTCCCATCACACGGACGGGCGTCCCTTCATGGAGGACATGGACGGAATGGTCGTCTCCTACATGATTCACCGGACGAAGCCGGATCCTTACATATATAAATATCTCCTTGAAAAGTACACCCTTAAGGCGGACGAATGCTTCTTCTACGACGACCGGCCTGAAAACACGGCCGCCGCGGAGGCCCTGGGCATCCGGACCTATACGGTCCCGAAGGGGGACACGAAGCCTTTGATCGACCACATCAGCACTACTTTTTTAGCGTGACAGGCACGGCCTGCTTTTCATCTTCCTGAGAATGCCGAAAACAGGCCATTTCCATGCTCAAAATTGCATTTGCTTGTGCCGGCTTGACCGGCAGACGATAGAAGCGTTGCATCTGCAACACATTTAAATTGTATTCGATTGTATTATCCTCTTGTACCAAGGAAACGGACCGCGGGGAAGCCCCGCAGCCGCTTACATTTTAAGGAGGTCACTACCATGATCAATCCCAGAAAAGCAGCTATCGTCGGTCTCGGCAATGTCGGCGCATCCATAGCCTTTGCCCTGATGCAGAAAAATCTCTACAGCGAGCTGGTCCTCATCGATTACAACAAGGACAAGGCGGAAGGCGAGGCCATGGACTTATCCGACGGCCTTCCCTACACGGGCTCCATGGACATCCACGCCGGGGACTACAGTGAAGTCGGTGACTGTGCCCTGATCGTCATTACGGCAGGAGCGGCCCAGAAACCCGGAGAGACAAGACTCGACCTCATCACGAAGAACACAGCCATCATGAAGTCCGTCATTGATGAAATCAAGAAGACTTCCTTCGAAGGCATTCTCCTTGTTGTTGCAAATCCTGTTGATGTCCTGACCCATGAGGCCCAGCGTCTGTCCGGCTATCCGGAGTCCCGGGTCATCGGGTCCGGCACGGTCCTTGATACGGCCCGCCTCCGGGATGAGATCGCCCAGCACCTGTCTGTCGATTCCCGGAACGTCCACACGATGATCATGGGCGAGCACGGCGATTCCGAGGTTCCGATTTTCTCCATCACGAATATTTCCGGCGTTCCCCTGAACGAGTTCTGTGAGCTCCGCGGCCACAAGGGCGACCACATCGCGGCCATGAACAGGCTCTACGAATCCGTCCGAGACAGCGCTTATAGAATAATAGAAAAGAAGGGGGCTACCTACTACGGCATAGCCATGGCGGTCACCCGCATTGCCTCCTGCCTTGTGAAGGATGAGCATGCCGTCCTTCCCGTATCCGTTGCCCTGCACGGGGAGTACGGGATTGAAGGTGTCCACCTTTCAATTCCCTCCATCGTCGGTGCCGGCGGCGTGGAAAAGGTTTTGACCATCAGACTTTCCGATGAAGAGGCTGAAAAACTGAAGGAGAGCGGAGATGCTCTGAAGGAAATTATTGCCAGGGCAGAAGCATAAAAAAAACAGCGGCAGCCCCGGGTTCCGGGATTGCCGCTGTTTTACTCGCAGGAATATTTTTCACATCGTCGATACAATCTTTAAATTCCGCTCATGCGAGAGGTCCACGACCCGGCCGTCGGGATAGCGGACGATGGGGCGGGAGAGGGCGGAACTGTTGATATAGATGATGTCGACCTTCTCGCCGTCGGATAGGATGACGGTGGAATTGTTGTAGTAGCTTGCGATGTGCTTCAAAAAAGTCAGAATGTATTTGGGGTTGTATTTTTGCAGGCCGTCCTTCTCGAAATCCGCGATGACCTCGAAGGCGCATTTCGGCGCCCGGTAGGCCCGGATGGCTGTCATGGCGTCATAGACGTCAGCTATCGCAATGATGGCGGCGAAGTCGTCAATCTTATCGCCGGGCAGGCGGCGCGGGTAGCCGGAGCCGTCGAAGCGCTCGTGGTGCTGGAGGGCGGCATAGAGAATCCGCGGGTCCAGGCCCGGAATCTTCTTCAGAATCTTGTAGCCGTCGGTCGGGTGCTGGCGAATCTTGCCAAATTCCTCGTCCGTGAGCTTTCCGGTCTTCGTGAGGATATCCATGGGAACCAGCATCTTCCCGATATCGTGAAGGAGACCGGCCAGGGTCAGAATATCGAGGTCCTGGCGGGAAAATTTCAGCCACTTGCCTATGGCCCTTGCAACCATGGCCACATTCAGGCAGTGGGCGTAGATGACGTCGTCGTTGCTTCGGAGGCTGCGGAGCAGGTCGAAGAGCTCGATGGAAGTCCGGGATTGGAAGAGCTCACGGGAATCGTCCAGCATCTCTTCCATGGAAATACCTGTGTAGTCCCCGTCCAGCATGGCATTGAAATTGCTCCGGAGAAGGGCCAGTACCCGTGCGTAGTTAATCTGCAGGGACTGGTATTCGGGGTCCTGGGCCAGGGCGTTCGAAGTGCCGACGCTCTCCTGAATATAAGTGCGCTCTTCCTTGGGTTCCGGTTTTTTCTCGGCAGCAGGCTTTTCATCAACAGGGAAAACCGGCTCGGGCATCTTCGGAAACATGCTGTCCCGGGGCTCGCCCAAAGCCTTGTCCAGAGCGGCGAGAACATCCTGCCGGTCCTTTTCCATCTGTTCGGGGCTGACGGTGGGCACTTCCTGCTTCGGTGCGGGCGCTTGCTGCTGCGGGGAAGGCTTTTCCTCCTCCGGCATGTCGATGTCCACGCTCTCAATCCTGTAGAAGGACAGGCGGGCGATGAGCTGGCTCGAAAGAGCTGTCCCCTTCTGGGCGATGAGCTGGCCCCGCTTCGTGATGACATCGGACGCTGTGACCATGCCCGGCTTCAGCTGTCTGACTGGAATCTGTTTCATGTCTCCCCCCGTCTCTGCGCGGCAGAAACCTCTCGGTGTTTCATATGACTAATATAGCCCGCCTGCGTCGTTCAACAATAAACGCATTGCGTCTATACCATATTTCTACAATCTTCATCATTATACACTAATTGCGTGCAGTTTGGGAATTTGTTGGGAAAATATTATTATTTTTTCGCACTTTTCCTGTTCTTCGTCTCTGTATGAGCCTTGCTTGGGCGGCCCTTCACCCGGCGGGCCCTTCTGTTTTCTGCGTACCCTTACATCAAGCCGCGGCTCTCTACGTACTCACATTTTGCTCCGGCGAGTTTGGACAAAAGACTGGGCCCTACTACGGAAGGACAGGAGTCTCCATACCTTCGGCTTCCCCACTACCCTTGCTGACCGGCAGGTCGCAGCCGCTGCCGGAACCGGAAGTAGACAGCACAAGCGCTTACTAGAGCGGTGTTTTAGTAATGAGCACAGTCGTCTTCAAGTTGCCATCTTTTCATGCTATAATTTACAATTAAGGAGTGTCGAAAACAGTGGAACTGGACATAGAAACATTAAGGAAATATTTTGAAGAAGATGCCGTGTTGATTTCCGAACACGCAGCAGAGCGTTTTCAGGAGCGTGGCATAAAAATTTCAGATATAAGATATGCTATAGAGGATGGAGAAATAATAGAGCAATATCCGGATGACTTTCCTTTTCCGAGCTGCTTGGTTTTGGGTACAACAAAAGAAGGAAAAATACTACATACTGTTATGAGTGATGAGGGAAGCATGTCTCGTATTATTACGGCTTATTATCCAGATCCGGACAAGTGGAGCACTGACTTCAAGGTAAGAAAGGAATGAACAAAATGAAATGCATGAGCTGTAGAACAGGCGAGATGGTGGAATCTACAAACACTTACTTTGCACAGGTTGACGGCGGATTTTTAATTATCAAGAATGTGCCCTGTTTGAAGTGCAACCAGTGCGGAGAGGTATTTTATCGGGCCAGCGTATTAGAACATCTTGAAGAGATGGCCGCCAGTTTTCGGCAGCAACACAGTGAACTTTCAATTACGGATTACAATCAGGCGGCCTGAAGAGGCCGCCTGTCGTGGCGAATGGGAACTTTGGGGGAGAAATCATGACCGACGCGGAACAGAGGGAAGCAGCTCATCAGTTCGTGAACAAGTGGAAAGCCAGGGCCGGAAAAGAAGATGAAGAGGGCCGCTCCTACTGGCTGGACCTTTTGGAGAAGGTGTTTGGCGTTTCTGACGCCACGGACCGCATCGACTTCGAAAAGAAGGTCGTCGTGGACGGGCAGACGAAGCGGATTGATGCTTACATTCCGGAAACCCACGTCCTGATTGAACAGAAGAGCAAGGGGAAGGCTCTCGACGAGAAAATTAAGAATTCCGGGGATATAGAGCTCACACCTTATGAACAGGCCAAGCGCTACAATGACAACCTTCCTTACGATGAAAAAGCCCGCTGGATTTTGACATGCAACTTCTCGGAAATCTGGATTTATGACATGAATGCCAAGGTCCCGGAGCCTGTGAAAATTCAGCTTCCGGAGCTTATGACCAAGTATGCGCTTCTCGATTTCCTTGTAAAAAAAGAAGTCAAAGCCCTGTCCCACGAGATGGAGGTTTCCATCAAGGCGGGGGATATCGTTGGCCTCCTCTACGACACCCTGCTAAAGCAATATAAGAATCCAGAGGATGAGCACTCTCTGAAGAGCCTGAACGTCCTCTGCGTCCGGCTTGTTTTCTGTCTCTACGCTGAGGATGCCGGAATCTTCGGGCAGAAGGGCATGTTTCACGACTATCTTTCGTCTTATGACGCCGCCCACACCCGTCAGGCCCTGGTTGACCTTTTCCGGGTGCTGGACCAGAAGGATGATGAGCGGGACCCTTACCTTCTGCCGGAGCTTGCTGCCTTCCCCTATGTAAATGGAGGTCTCTTCGCGGATGAGACGGTTGAAATTCCCATGTTTACGGATGAAATCTGCACTCTGCTTCTGACTAAGGCTTCCGAGGATTTCGACTGGTCGGACATCAGCCCCACCATCTTCGGCGCTGTCTTCGAGTCGACCCTGAATCCGGAAACGCGCCGCTCGGGCGGCATGCACTATACCTCAATTGAGAATATCCACAAGGTAATCGATCCGCTTTTCCTCGACGACCTGAAGAAGGAACTCGATACCATCGAAGCGATGCCGGTCGTGAAAACACGTGAGAATAATATGAGAGCCTTCCAGGAGAAGCTCGCCTCCCTGACTTTCCTCGACCCGGCCTGCGGCTCCGGAAATTTCCTGACGGAGACCTATCTTTCCATCCGCCGTCTGGAGAACAGAGTCCTTCGGGACCTTTCCGACATGCGAAAGAACCAGCTGCAGGGCCAGATTTCCCTCTTCGGTGCGGACAGCGGTCTTGCCATCAAAGTCTCCATTTCCCAGTTCTATGGCATCGAAATCAACGACTTCGCCGTGACCGTCGCAAAGACAGCCCTGTGGATTGCGGAAAGCCAGATGCTTAAAGAAACCGAAGACATCTTTGCCATGCACCTGGACTTCCTTCCTCTGAAGACGAATGCTTTCATCCACGAAGGTAACGCGTTGCGTATAGACTGGAACGATGTCCTCCCTGCGGAAAAATGCAGCTACATCATGGGAAATCCGCCGTTTCATGGCTTTACATTTATGACAGCATCACAAAAGGAAGATATGCAGAAGCTATTTCCGGGTATAAAAAATTTGGACTACGTGTGCGGCTGGTACAAAATGGCATCGAACTATATTCAAGATACAAAGATAGAGGTGGCATTTGTCTCGACGAATTCGATTGTTCAGGGTGAAACAGTAGCTAGATTTTGGCAGTTCATGAAAGATGATGTCATTAACTTCGCTTATCGTACGTTTGTATGGGACAGCGAGGCGACGAGCAAGGCTCATGTTCATTGTATAATCATCGGATTCTCTAAATACGAGCGACAGTGTAGACAAATTTTTGATGCCGAGAATGTTGAAATAGTCAAGAATATTAATCGATATTTGATAGATGGGGACAATGTCTTTGTTGAAAGCAGAAATAAACCGCTATGTAATGTACCAAAAATGATTTATGGAAATAAGCCTGCTGATGGAGGAAATCTAATTATTGAGGACTGCGAACTAAAGACTTTTCTTCATAAAGATCCTAAGGCAGAGAAATTTATTAGACCGTTATTAGGTTCTACGGAATTCATTAACAGTAAAAAGCGATGGTGTTTATGGTTAGTGGGAGTTTCTCCGGATGAAATAAGGAAATGTCCAGAAGTAATGAATAGAGTGCAAAAGTGCAAAGAGGCTCGACAGTCGAGTGTAGCCGCTGGCATACGCAAATTTGCTGCTACACCAACATTATTTGCCCAAAGAACTCAGCCAATTGATAATGATTTTGTGATTGTTCCTAGAGTGTCATCTCAAAGAAGACGATATGTACCAATGGGGTTTGTTAAAGCAGGTACGATTGTAACAGACCTGGTGCAAATTATTCCTGATGCCCAACTCTATCATTTTGGAGTGCTAGAATCGAATGTTCATATGTCTTGGATGAGACTGGTAACGGGGAGACTGAAAAGCGATTATAGATATTTGAAAGACATCGTCTACAACAATTTTCCCTGGCCCACACCCACCGACACCCAACGGCAGAAGATTGAGGCAACGGCCCAGGGCATCCTCGATGCGCGAGCATTGTATCCGGATGCGTCCCTGGCCGACCTCTATGACCCGCTGACCATGCCGGTCGAGCTGCAGAAGGCCCATACCGCAAATGACAAGGCAGTCATGGAAGCTTATGGCTTCCCCACAAAAATGTCCGAGGCCGATTGCGTCGCAGCACTGATGAAGATGTATCAGGAATTGACGGAGAAGTCATGAGGGAAAAGAATTAAAGAAAATAAAATATTTTTTGGGTGAATTTCACCGCATTTACTCGACGGCCGTTTATTTCAGATTTCTGGATAATCTTGAGGAGGAAGCAGACGGCTATTGTTTTCCGCAGCTTTGAGTGGACTGATTGGGAAGCATGCAATTTCAAAAGGTATTGCCTATGAAAATTGTTGGTATGGTGGGCAGGAACGAACTGACCTCTTCGCAAATTCAAATGTAGAAGAGTTTACAACTTACAGGATTCCTTCTGTTATTTTTTGACGGGGTATCTTGCTTTTGATGTGCAATATATCGATGTAATTCACCCGATGGCTTTTAACGGAAGCATAAGAAAATACGTTGAGGAAACTCGGCCTGACATGGTGGTCATGATGTATTGCGGTAAGAATATAGTCCCGATCGACTGGTCAACGCACCTGTCACAATTTGATTTGAGATAGAAACCATCTGGGCGTTGCTTTCATAGATTGAATAGAATTTCCGAATGAGGCTTATTTCCCGAACAGATCGCTGTGCGTACCGGTGCGGGACAATGTCAGCACCAGCACATCATCTTCTAAGCGGTATATGAGCAGCCAATCGGGAAGAATGTGACATTCCCGACTTCCTGTCCAATTCCCGGATAAAGGGTGATCGTAGTTGCTTTCATCAAGCGGTTCACCGAGTGCGAGCTTTGCGATGATATCCTCGAGAAGCGAAATCTTCAATCCACGCTTCACTGCCAACTTGTAATCTTTTTTGAACTGCGTGGTGGGCTTGACTATATATTTTGTTTTTCTCATCTGTTCAAATCAGCGAAGAGCTCGTCGAGGTCGGTATAACCTTTTACAGACGGATCTTTTGCAATTCTTTCTGCTTCCAACATGGCGGCAATCGTTTCCTTGTTGGGCTGATCCACTTTGATTTCAAAGGGAATGCCGCCCTCGCGAAGTGATTGACGCACAAAAATGTTGAAGGCCGTTGTCAGATTCATGCCAAGCTCTGCGAATAAAGCGTCGGCGCGCGCCTTCAAGTCGGAATCCATGCGAATACTGATGTTTGTTGTAGCCATACGATTAACCCCTTTCTGTGTATGTCTATATTATATGCTATTTGCACGAGAATTGCGATACATTGCACGAAAAATACGCGAATCAAACGAAATTTGATTTGATGCCAGTATACTTCCGGTTCCGGCGCGGCTGCGACCTGCCGGTCAGCAAGGGTAGTGGGGAAGCCTGCCGGGTGAAGGGCCGCCTACAATTGGCCCTCCGTGTATATTCCTGCCGTTTTGTCCCTTGACAAAGGACGTTCGCGCGAGTAGAGTCTTCACGGTGAGCAGCGAAGGAGGTATGGCTTCGGAAGGGCCGTGAAGAATCCGTACTGCTTGCGGAACAATTCATTATATGCAGAAGCAAAAATAGAATATCGTAAAACTTCTCTTATTCAGAGTGGCGGAGGTACATAGGACCTGTGAAACCACGGCAACCCCTTTGGGAAGGTGCCAACCTGAGCGAGTGATCGAACAATAAGGGGATTTCAAAATGACGATGGAATCCGCTTTTTACGGATTCCGTTTTTGTTTCTATCTGCCGGGTATTTTTCGGAAGGCATTTGCCGGAGGCCGGGGCAGACAGAAACATTTCTGCAGCATTCCGAAAGGAGTTTTTAGAATAATGGAGAAGCTTCTTTTTACCTCCGAATCCGTGACGGAAGGCCATCCTGACAAGGTCTGCGATGCGGTTTCCGACGCCATCCTCGATGCCTGCATGGAGCAGGACCCCATGAGCCGGGTAGCCTGCGAGACCGCAGCCTGCACAGGCTTCGTCCTTGTGACCGGTGAGATCACGACAAAGGCTCAGCTCGACATTCCCGCCATCGTACGGAAGACCGTGAATGAAATCGGCTATAACGATGCGAAGACCGGTTTCGACGGAAATACCTGCGCGGTCATGGTAGCGCTCGATCAGCAGTCCCCCGATATTGCCATGGGCGTTGACAAAGCGCTTGAAGCAAAGGAAGGCGAACTCAAGGACGACCTCGATACCGGAGCCGGCGACCAGGGTATGATGTTCGGCTATGCGACGAATGAGACCCCTGAGTACATGCCTTATCCCATTTCTCTGGCTCACAAGCTTGCAAGAAAGCTTACTGAGGTAAGAAAGGACGGCACTCTCAAGTACCTCCGTCCGGACGGCAAGACCCAGGTTTCCGTAGAGTACGACGAGAATGGCAAGCCCCGGCGGCTTGAGGCTGTTGTCCTCTCCACCCAGCACGACGAGGATGTCACCCAGGAGCAGATCCATGAGGACATCAAAAAGTACGTCTTCGATCCCGTCCTTCCCAAGGAGCTTATTGACGACAAGACGAAGTTCTTCATCAACCCCACCGGCCGTTTCGTTATCGGCGGCCCTCACGGTGATGCAGGTCTGACCGGCCGGAAGATCATCGTTGACACCTACGGCGGAATGGCCCGTCACGGCGGCGGCGCATTCTCCGGCAAGGACTGCACGAAGGTTGACCGCTCTGCCGCTTATGCTGCCCGCTATGTCGCAAAGAATATCGTTGCTGCCGGCCTGGCTGAGCGCTGCGAGATTCAGCTGTCCTACGCTATCGGCGTTGCCCAGCCCACGTCCATCAATATTGACACGTTCGGCACCGGCAAGCTCTCTTCCGAGAAGCTGGTTGAGATTGTCCGCGAGAACTTTGACCTTCGCCCGGCCGGAATCATCAAGATGCTGGACCTTCGCCGGCCCATCTACCGCCCGACCGCTGCATACGGCCACTTCGGACGTACAGACGTAGACCTGCCCTGGGAGGCTCTGAACAAGGTTGATGCCTTAAAAAAATATCTCTGATGACTGATGTATAGCCATCCGTCCTTCCTGAAACGCTCAGGAGGGCCTAAGTGCTTTTCATTATTCATGAATATGTGCTACAATAGTACGACTTCCGACCACGGGCCGGAGGCCGTACTATTTTTTTACGGGAGGGGCCATACGATGAAAATGCGGACGCGGATGATCATTTCCTTCGCGATTATCGCCGTGCTGCCGGCGGGTGCCATGCTGGCGGTGCTGAAGGCCTACCTCTATGTCCACGGGAAGACGATACATGACCTGCTTTCCGGGGCGGACGCCGAATTTTTCACGGATGCGGCCGTCAGCATTATTATCATCCTCTTCCTGACGGCGGCCATTCTGATCGGGTGGACCTACGGGACTTATGT